>CAIMWA010000030.1 GCA_903845045.1 uncultured delta proteobacterium
CGAGGACGGCGCGCGCGGCTACGACAAGTGCCACGCGACGCCGTTCCAGTGGGCCTACGTCGAGGCCGACGGCGAGGTGTGGGGCTGCAGCGCGTACCTGGGGCGCACCGAGCACGGCAAGCAGTACGGCGACGACCGCTTCCGCTACGGCAGCCTCCACGGCGAGCGCTTCGGCGCCATCTGGCGCGGCGAGCGCCGGCGCGCCAACTGGGCGTACGTGCGCGACGGCCTCGACATCACCGAGTGCCGGCAGAACTGCCGCATGCATCAGGTCAACCTCTACCTCGAGCGCGTGCTCCACCCGGCGCCGCACGACGCGTTCATCTGACGGGAGCGGCGATGATCCAACAGGCCTTCTCCGACGACGAGCTGCTGCGCGGGGACCGCGCGATGCTCCTGGTGCGCCGCGCCGAGGAGCGCGTCGTGCGGCAGTACGCTGAACAGAACGCCGACTTCGCCCGCGGCGTGCAGCCGGCGCACGCCATCAAGTGCCCCACGCACCTCTCCATCGGCCAGGAGGGCGCCGCGGTCGGCGTGTGCCAGGAGCTCAACGTCGACGACGTGGCGATCAGCACGCATCGCTGCCACGCCCACTACCTCGCCAAGGGCGGCGACCTGCGGGCGATGATGGCCGAGCTCTTCGGCAAGTCCACGGGCTGCGCGCGCGGCAAGGGCGGATCGATGCACCTCGTCGACCCCGACGTGGGCATGCTCGGCGCGTCGGCCATCGTCGGCGGGTCCATCCCGCTGGCCGTGGGGGCGGCGCTGTCGGCGCAGATGCAGGGGCGCACCCGCGTCGCGGTGGCGTTCTTCGGCGACGGCGCGGTGGAGCAGGGTGTCTTCCACGAGAGCCTGGCCTTCGCGGCGCTGCGGCGGCTGCCCGTGCTCTTCGTCTGCGAGAACAACTTCTACGCGACGCTGTCGCACGTCGAGGCGCGGCAGCCCGTGGGGATCCCGCAGCGCGCCACGGGCCTGGGCGTGGCGTCGGTGACCGCCGACGGGAGCGACCTCGCCGACGTGCTCCACGCGGCCCGGGGGGCGGTGCGGCGCGCGCGGGCGGGCGAGGGCCCGACGCTCATCGAGGTGCGCGCGTACCGATGGATGTCCCACGTGGGCACCGAGCCCGACACCGGCCGCATGAAGCGCAGCGCCGAGGAGCTCGCCCTCTGGAAGGACCGCTGTCCCCTCGCGGTGCTCCGCGTGCGCCTCGCAGCGCGCGGCGTGCCCGCGGCGACGCTCGACGCCATGGGCACCGAGGTCGACGCGGCCGTCGAGGACGCCGTGGAGTTCGCGCGACGCAGCCCGGCGCCGTCGCCCGAAGACCTGTTCACGCACCTCGCCGGTGAAGGAGCCCCGTCGTGACCCGCCTCCTCGCCTACAGCGACGCGCTCGCCGAGGCGACGACGCTCGCCATGGAGCGCGACCCCGCGGTGTTCCTCATGGGCGTCGGCGTCGACGACCCCGGCGGGATCTTCGGCTCCACGACGCTTCCCCACGATCGCTTCGGCGACGCGCGGGTGTTCGACACGCCCATCAGCGAGTGCGCGCTCACCGGCGCGGCCATCGGCGCGGCGCTCACCGGCATGCGTCCGTTGATGGTGCACGCGCGCTGCGACTTCCTGCTGCTGACCCTCGACCAGCTCGCGAACCACGCCGCGAAGTGGAGCTACATGTCCGGCGGGCGGCTCTCCGCGCCGGTGGTCGTGCGCGCCGTCATCGGCCGCGGCTGGGGGCAGGCGGCGCAGCACTCGCAGAGCGTGCAGGCGGCCCTCGCGCCGTTCCCGGGCATGCAGGTGATCATGCCGGCGACGGCGTACGACGCGAAGGGCATGCTGCTCTCGGCGCTCACCGGCCGGTGGCCCGTGGTCTGCCTCGAGCACCGCTGGCTCTACGGCCTCAAGGACGACGTCCCCGAGGGCTTCTACACCGTGGAGATCGGCCGCGCGCGCACCGCCCGCGCAGGCACCGACGCGACGGTGGTGGCGCTCTCGCACATGGTCGTCGAGGCCATGAAGGCCGCCGACGTGCTCGCGAAGGAGGGCATCGACGTCGAGGTCGTCGACCTCCGCTCGGTGGTGCCGTGGGACCGCGAGACCGTGTGCGCGTCGGTGCGTCGCACCGGGCGCCTCGTGGTCGCCGACACCGGTCCCCGGAGCTTCGGCGTGGGCGCCGAGATCGCCGCCGTGGTGAACGAGGAGCTCTTCGGCGAGCTGCGCGCGCCGGTGCGCCGCGTGGGGCTGCCCGACGTTCCGACGCCCTGCGCGCCGGTCCTCGAGGCGGCGTTCTACCCTGGGTCCGCGGACCTCGTTCGCACCGTGCGCGCGCTGGTCCGTGGCGTCGACCACGGGGCGCGCGGCGATGCCTCCGCGGCGCGGCACGACAAGCCCTTCAGCGGGGCGTTCTGAGAGCGCCATGGCGTTCTCGCTGACGAAGGGCGGCGGGTCCGACGACCTCCTCGCGCTCCTCGCGGAGTGCCACGAGCGCATCCGTGCCTTCGCCGACCTCGCCGTCGAGGCGTCCCGTCCCGAGCCCTCCGACGCCGACGTGGCCGAGGCGTGCGCGCGGTGCGTGCGGTACTTCGTCGAGGCGTTTCCGCTCCACGTCGCCGACGAGGAGGAGAGCCTGCTCCCGCGCCTCCGAGGCCTCTCCGCCGACGTCGACGCCGCGCTGGCGGCGATGCACGCGCAGCACGCCGGGCACCAGCCGCTCCTCGGCGACTTCGTGGCGGCGCTGAAGTCGCTCCGCGACGCGCCGGCGGACCCATGGCGCCGCAACTACCTCGGCACCGTCGCGTCGCAGCTCCAGGACCACTTCGACGCGCACCTCGCCCTCGAGGAGGCGGTGCTCTTCCCGGCCATCGCGTCTTCGATGCCGGCCGTCGTGCAAGCCGCCGTCGTCCGCGAGCTCCGCGCGCGCCGGCAGCCCGTCGGCTGACCCCGCAGCGCCGCGCTCCACCGCCCCGGCCGCACGCCCGGCCGCCCCCCGAAATGGAGCGAAGGCAGCGAACCTCGCGGCGCGCTGCCCTCGTTCCGTCATCGCGCCGCCGTCACCGGCGAGCGAGCGTCGCGGCGCGGATCACATGCAGGCGAAGCCGCCCGAGCCGTTGCTCTGGCACGTCTGCCCGCCCGTGCAGGTGACCCCGCATGCGCCGCAGTTGGGGTTGGCAGACAGGTCCGTGTTGCAGCCGTTCGTGACCGGCCCGCTGCAGTGCGCGAAGCCGGCGCTGCACGTTCCGAGGCCGCATCCGCCGCTGTTGCAGACGTAGGTCGCGACGTTCGCCCAGCCCGAGCTGTTGCAGTTCGTCGGGGCGCCCGGGCCGGTGCAGCTCGTGCCGCAGGTCGTCACGCTGTTGAAGTTCGTCTCGCAGCCGTTCGCGGCGCTGCCGTCGCAGTTGCCGAAGCCGCTGTTGCAGGACGTGATCCCGCACGCGCCGCTCGAGCACGACACCGTCGCGGCCTGGGTCAGCGTCGTGCAGTTCACGAGGCTGCCGCAGAGCGTGCCGCAGGTGGTCGTCGCGTTCAGGTTCGTCTCGCAGCCGTTGGTGCGCTTGTCGGTGTCGCAGTCCGCGAAGCCCGAGTTGCACGTGCCGGTGCACGCGCCGCCGGAGCACGCGCGGGTGATGTTGCTCGTCGAGCACGCCATGCCGCAGGCGCCGCACGCCGTGGCCGTGGTGTTCGTGTCCGTCTCGCAGCCGTCGGTCTGGAGGTTCGCGTTGCAGTTCGCCCGGCCCGCCGCGCAGGTGCCGTTGCACGCGCTCGATCCGCAGGTGCGCGAGGCCATGCCCGTGGCGCTGCACACCGTGCTGCAGGCGCCGCAGTTGTTCGGGTCGAGGGTCGTGTCGACGCAGGTCGCGCTCGCGCCGCTGCCGCAGGTCGTCAGCGACCCGCAGGACACCTGGCACGTGCCGCCGGAGCAGAACTGCCCCGCGGCGCAGGCGTTTCCGCAGGCTCCGCAGTTCGCGTTGCTGTTGGTGATGTTCACCTCGCAGCCGTCGGCGGCGGTGCCGTTGCAGTTCGCGAAGCCCGCGTTGCAGCTCGAGATGCCGCAGGTGCTCGCGGAGCAGCTCGCCGTGGCGTTCGGCACCGAGCACACGATGTTGCAGCCGCCGCAGTTCGTCGCGCTGTTGGTGGTGTTCGTCTCGCAGCCGTTGCTCAGGTTGCCGTCGCAGTTGCCGAGGCCCGTGCTGCACGTGATGCCGCAGAGGCCCGCGGTGCAGGTCGCCGTGCCGCCGGTGCTCGTGCACGCGCGGCCGCAGACGCCGCAGTTCGACACGTTCGTGGTGAGGGTCACCTCGCAGCCGTTGGTCGACACCCCGTCGCAGTCGGCGGTGCCCGTCGCGCAGCTCACCATCGACGTGCTGCACGTCGACGCCGTGCACACCTCGACGCTGCCGATGGGCGGCGTCGGGCACGACATCGCGCACGACCCGCAGTGCGTGGTGTCGCCGCTGACGGTGTTCACCTCGCAGCCGTCCACGGCGCTGCCGTTGCAGTTCGCGAAGCCGGTGGTGCACGCACCGAGGGTGCAGAGGCTCGAGACGCAGCTCGCGCCGGCGTGCGCGAACTGGCAGGTGTTGCCGCACGCGCCGCAGTTCGTCGCGCTGTTGGTGGTGTTCGTCTCGCAGCCGTTGGCGGCGTTGCCGTCGCAGTCCGCGAAGCCGTTGTTGCACGCCGCGAGCACGCACGCGCCGGCGCGGCAGCCCGCCACGCCGTTCGGGAACGAGCACACGTGCCCGCAGGCCGACATGCCCGCGGTGGAGCCGCAGTTGTTCGGGTCGTTCTGCACGTCACGGCAGGTGCCGGAGCAGTTGACCTGACCCGTGCCGCAGGTGGTGCCGCAGGTGCCGGCGCCGCACACCTGGCCGGACGAGCACACCGTCGGGCAGGCCCCGCAGTGGGCGTTGTCGGTCTGCAGGTTCACGCAGGTCGTGCCGCAGAGCGTCTGGCCCGACGGGCACGCGCAGGTGCCGGCCTGGCACGACTGGCCGTTGGTGCAGGCGTGGCCGCAGGCCGCCGCCGCGGTGGTGCCGCAGTTGTTGTTGTCCGTGAGCGGGCTCACGCAGGTGCCCGAGCAGTTGACCTGGCCGATGCCGCAGGTGGTCGCGCACACGCCCGCCGAGCACGCCGTGCCGGCGCCGCACACGCGGCTGCAGGCGCCGCAGTTGTTGTTGTCCGTCTGCATGTTCACGCAGGCGCTGCCGCAGGCGGTCTGGCCCGTCGGGCACGCGCAGGCGCCGGACTGGCACGACTGGCCGTTGGTGCACGCATGGCCGCACGCCGTCGTGCCGGTCGCCGGACCGCAGTTGTTGTTGTCGGTGAGCGGGCTCACGCAGCTGCCCGAGCAGATCACCTGACCGGCGCCGCAGGTGGTCGCGCACACGCCCGCCGAGCAGGCCGTGCCGGCGCCGCAGACGCGCCCGCAGCCGCCGCAGTTGTTGTTGTCGGTCTGCGTGTTCACGCACCCTGCGGTGCACGCCGTCTGCCCCGCCGCGCAGGCGCACATGCCGCCGCTGCACGCCTGGCCCGGAAGGCACGCGTGACCGCAAGTGCCGCAGTTGTTCGAGTCCGTGTTCGTCGCGGTCTCGCAGCCGTTCGCCGCGTTGCCGTCGCAGTTGCCGAAGCCCACGTTGCAGGCCCCGAGGCCGCAGGTGCCCGCGGTGCAGGTAGGCGAGTTCGAGTTCGGGAACGAGCACGCGATGCCGCAGCCCGCCGCGCCGCCGGCGCCGCAGTGCGCGGGGCTCGTGAGGGTGTTGGTCTCGCAGCCGTTGCTGAGCATGCTGTCGCAGTTTCCGAGGCCGGCGTTGCACGCGATGCTGCACGCGCCGCCGCTGCACGACGGGGTGCCGCCGGTGCTCGGGCAGGCGTTGCTGCAGGCCGCCGCCGACGTTCCGCAGTGCGTGACGTCGGTGAGGATCGAGACCTCGCAGCCGTCCGCAGCGACGCCGTTGCAGTCGGCGGTGCCGCCGCCGCAGGTCAGCGTCGAGAAGCCGCAGACGCCCATGTTGCAGGTCGCGGTGCCGCCGCTCGCCGGCGGCGGACACACGTGGCCGCACGCCGCAGCCGCCGAAGTGCCGCAGTTGGCGGTGTTCGCGGCGATGTTGACCTCGCAGCCGTCCACCGGGTTGTGGTTGCAGTCGGCGAAGCCGGCGTTGCAGCTGCCCATGGCGCAGAGGCCGCTGGCGCAGGTCGCGCCGGCGTTGGCGAACTGGCAGCGGTTGCCGCAGGCGCCGCAGTTCATCACGTCCGTGGTGGTCGCGATCTCGCAGCCGTTGGTGGCGTTGCCGTCGCAGTTCGCGAAGCCCGTGGTGCAGCTCGCGAGGTTGCAAACCGAGGCCATGCAGCCCGTCACCGCGTTCGGCAGCGTGCATGCGTGGCCGCAGGTCGCGCAGTTCGTCGGGTCCGTGGTGAGGTCATGGCAGGTGGTGCCGCAGAGCGTCTGGCCCCGCGGGCACTGGATCTGGCAGAACGCCACGCGACCCGGAACGCCGCCGTCGAGCGGGCCCGAGCGCACGCACTGCTCGCCGGTGGACGTCTGGCACGTCACGCCGCAGGCGCCGCAGTTCTGGTTCGTCGTGAGGTCCGTGCACGCTCCGCCGCAGACGGCGTTGGCCGGGCCCGCGCACGCCGTGCAGCGGCCCCCGAGGCACATCGACATGTCCGAGCACGTGCCCGCGCCCGCCGCCGCGTCCATCACCACGCCGCCGTCGCCGCCGATGGGCGGACAGCAGATGTTGCCCACCGTCCCGCACGCCGTGCAGGTGCCGCTCACGCAGGTGTTGCCCGCGTTGCAGACGGTGCGGCTCGCCGCGGTGATGACCGTGGTGCCGGCCGTCGGACAGCACGGCCCGCCGGTGGCACCGCAGGAGCCCGCATCGGGCAGCGCGCGCGTCGTCGGATTGTCGATCGCACACGCTGTGAACAGCACCGCCGCGAGGACGGCGAACCCAGATCGAAAGGACCTCATCGGGGGCGACGATACCAGACCTCGCGCGCGCAAGGGCAGCGATCCGTGCGGCCCCAACGGCCTGCGTCAGGGGGCGCCGGGGCTCAGCGCCGGCCGGAGGGCGCGACGCTCGCGCGGAGCACCGTGGTGCGGCCCTCGGCCTCGCCGTCGGGATGCTCGTCGTCCGACAGCGACTGCCGCTGGCGCTCGGCCACGGCGCGGGCTGAAACGCCCATCACCGTGAGGGGCTCGTCGGAGCTGCTGAACACCACCCGCTGCCCGAGCTCCACGGGCACCGCCAGCCGCGGTCCATCGAGGTAGAGCCGGGCCTCGCGCATCTTGTTGAAGACCTCGAAGCGCTCGCCGGGGTGCACGAGGCCGCGGGGCATGAGGCACGTCGCGCCGTCCGGCGAGTAGGGCTCGCGCACCACGAATTGCAGCAATTTCGAGCGCAGCGAGAGCAGCCGGCCGCCCGCGCTGCGCACCGCGGCGGAGGAGCCCGCGGCGGTGCTGATCCAGATCCCCGACGACTTCTGCTCCTCGAGCTCGCCGCGGAACGCCACGAGGTACCGCGAGGTGTGCGCGGGGTGCGGGTTCGCGAAGAGCACGTCGTTCAGCACCCGGCGGTGCACCACCTCGCCGTCGAGGGCCACCTGCATGCGCGCCAGGCGCACCCGCGGAACCTGCCCCCGGGTGATCGCCTCGAGGTGCGGCAACACCTCGCCCATGCGCGTTCCGCAGAGAAATCCCACGGAGTCCTGCGGCGACGAATTCACCCCGAGCACCGGGGTGTCGCGCACGCCGTGGCTCGCCCAGAGCAGCGTCCCGTCGCCGCCGACGGTGATGACCAGGTCGAAGGTGTCGGCGTCCTCGAGGCGGTCGCGGGTGCGCAGCGCGTAGCGGGCGCCGAGGGCCTCGAGGGCGTGCTGCACCTCGTCGACGGTCTGGCGGTGGTGCTCGTCGGAGCGCAGCAGCCGCGACACCGTGACGTCGCCGCGCGCGAGGAGCTCCCGCACCCGCGGCACGCCCTGCTGCCGGATGTACCGGTCGTAGGCCGTGCGCTTCGCGATCACCAGGACCCTGCGCAGCGCCATCATCGGCTCACTCCCCGCGGCCGAGGGCGGCGCGCAGCCGCCAGAGCCCGATCTCCGTCTTGGCGTCCTCGATGCGGCCGTCGGCGGCCCGGGCGAGGCACTCCGAGAGCGGCCACCACGCCACCTCGGAGCCCTGCTCCACGGGCCCGTCGCCGAGCGCGACCACGGCCACGAAGGGGTCCGGCACTTGCGCGCGCACCACGTGGATCTTCTCGGCGCACATCCCCGGCGACAAGAACATCGGCCCGCCCAGCCGCGCGAAGGAGGCGAGGGGCAGGTCGAAGCCCGTCTCCTCCTCGGTCTCGCGGCGGGCACAGCCCAGCACGCCCTCTTCGCCGCGCTCGCCCGGCTCGATGAGCCCCGCCGGGAGCTCCCAGAGCGACAGGTCGTCGTGCGGGTCGGGCACCGGCAGGTCGCGTCCACGCCGCGTGAGCAGCGGCGGGCGAAGCTGCCGGCGCACGCACACCCACGGGTCGTCGGCGTGGCCCGCGCGCGGCGACCAGAGCACCACCGCCACGGCGTCGAGCGCGGCGCGGTCCACCATGTCGTAGCGAAAGGCCTCGCCGGGGGTGCCGTCGGGCGCGCGGCCCTGCAGCCGCAGCCTGCGAACCTTCAGGAACCCTTGGTCGCTCGGCGTCTTCGCCGAAAGGTCATCGAGAACGTCGAGCTCCACGGCCATCGCCGCGGAGCCTACACGACTTCACGGGAACACCGCGGAACCGCGCAGGCCGGCCCCCTCGTCGAGGCCCAGGGCGAGGTTCATGCACTGCACCGCCTGGCCCGACGCGCCCTTCACGAGGTTGTCGATGACGCCCATGGCCACCACGCGGTTCGCCCGCGCGTCGACGGCGTAGCCCAGCATCGCGCGGTTCGATCCGCGGACCCAGAGCGTGTCCGGGAGCACCCCCGCGTCGAGCACCGCCACCGACGGCGACCCGGCGTAGTACGCCCGCGCGGCCTCGACGAGATCGACGGCACGGAGCTCCCGCGTCGGCGTCGCGTACTGCGTCGAAAGAATCCCCCGGGTCATCGGCGCCAGCGTCGGCGTGAAGGTCACCGTCGGCGCCGCCGGCAGCACGTCGCCGAGCACCTGCTCGATCTCGGGCGTGTGACGGTGCGTCCCCGCGACCTTGTAGAGCCGCGCCCCCTCGGAGGTCTCCGGGAAGTGGTACGCCGCCGCCGGCGTGCGCCCCCCTCCCGAGACCCCCGACAGCGCGTGGATGATGATCCCCTCGGGCCTCACGAGCCCCGCCGCCAGCAACGGCAGCAGCGGCAGCGTGCTGGCCGTGGGGTAGCAACCGGGCACCGCCACCAGCGTCGCGCCGCGGATCTTCTCGCGATGAAGCTCCGGGAGACCGTACACGGCCTGCGCGAGCAGCTCCGGCGCGGCGTGCGCGGCGCCATACCACTGCTGGTAAAGGTCCACCGACCGCAGCCGGAAGTCCGCCGAGAGGTCGAGGACCTTCATGCCCCGGGCGTGCAGCGCCGACACGCAGGCCACCGAGGCGCCGTGCGGGAGCGCGCAGAACGCCACGTCGGCCTTCGCGGCGAGCGCGTCGGCGTCGAAGGCCTCGATGGGGAGGTCGCAGAGCCCGGTGAACGAGGGGAGCACCGCGGAGACGCGCGGGGCGAGCTTCTCCCGCGCCGCGAGCGCGGTGACCTCGACGCCAGGATGTTGCAGGAGGATGCGGAGAAGCTCGGCGCCGGTGTACCCCGTGGCACCGACGATCGCGACGCGAGGGAGCGCCATGCCGGTGCCTTTCGGGGGCCGTGCGCTCAGCGCTTGGAGTACTGGAAGCGCTTGCGGGCGCCGGGCTGGCCGTACTTCTTGCGCTCCTTCTTGCGGGCGTCGCGGGTCAGGAGACCGGCGCGCTTGAGGGGCGTGCGGCGCTCGGCGTCGGCCGCCGTGAGGGCGCGGGCGATGCCGAAGCGGACCGCGTCGGCCTGCGCGGCGAGGCCGCCACCAGCGACGTTCGCCTCGATGTCGTAGCGGCCGATGGCCTCGACGATCTCGAAGGGCTGCTGGATCAGCAGCTGCGACGCCTGGCGCGGGAAATACACGTCGTACGGGCGGCGGTTGACGGTGATGGTGCCGGTGCCCGGGCGCAGGATGATGCGGGCGACGGCGGTCTTGCGCTTGCCGGTGGAGAAGTGACGATCGGTCTGCATCGGAGTGGTGCTGCCTTCAATCAAAAGGGGAAAAAGATCAGAACTCGGTGGGGAGCGCGACCGGCTGCTGCGCCGCGTGGGGGTGGTCCGCGCCAGCGTACACCTTCAGCTTCAGGCCCTGGGCGCGGCCGAGGCTGTTCTTCGGGAGCATGCCGCGCACGGCCTTCTCGATGGGAAACTCGGGCTTGTGCTTGAGCATGTCGGCCACGGAGCGCTTCTTGAGCCCGCCGAAGAACCCCGAGTGGCTATAGTAGAACTTCTTGTCGACCTTGGAGCCCGTGAACGCGACCTTCTCGGCGTTGATCACGATGACGAAGTCGCCGGTGTCGACGTTCGTGGTGAACGTGGGGCGGTGCTTGCCGCGGAGCACCCGGGCGATGTCGCTGGCGAGGCGCCCGAGGGGGCGGCCG
>CAIMWA010000031.1 GCA_903845045.1 uncultured delta proteobacterium
CGCAGGAAACGCGCCGCCGGCGTACGGAGCGGCGAGGGCGCGGCACGACCATCCGGTCACGAGCGACGCGCACACCGGGAGACGGCCGCCGGCGCCGCCGAACTCCACGACGTCGATCCAGGGGTCGTCGTTGAAGTGACCGAGCAACGGCGTGGCGCCCTCGAAGACACCCGATCCTGCGTTGCCGGGAGCGCCGCTCGCGTCGACGTCGGTGGCCGGGAGGTTGCGGCACGACCACCCCGCGCCGAGCGAGAGGCACACCGGGATCGCGCCCCAGTCGCCGCGGAACTGCACGAGGTCCGCGCGACCGTCGCCGTTGACGTCGGTGACCTTGGGGACGGCGCAGCGCACGGTGCGCGGCGAGCCGGGGAGCAGCGGGTTCAGCGGTCCGCCGGTGGCGCTGATGGCGTAGGCGTAGAGGGTGTGCGCGCGGCCGTCGCGCACCGACGCCGGCGTGCTCGCGACGAAGCCGTGGTCGCAGGAGCCAATGGCGCCGCAGAGGTCCGCACGGTGCTCGCCGGCCGTCACGACGAAGGCCGCGGCGCCGGACCCGGCGGGGCCGTCGACGTAGATGTGAACTGCAAGGGCGGCGTCGGGAGCGCCGGGGTCCTGGGCCCAGCCCGCGACGACGTCGCAGCCCGCGGAGTCGAAGTTTCCGCGCGGCGGCATCACGCAGCGCGCGGCGTCGCCCTGCGCCTGGCACACGGCGCCCGATGCGCCGCAGTCGTCGCGCGTGCAGTCGGCGTGCACCGCGACGGACCCCTCGCAGTGCGCCGAGCACGTGCCCGCGGCGAGGACGCGGAGGTCCGCAGGCGTTCCGTCGAAGCGGTTCACGTCGACGCGCCCACCGATGCCGGGGACGCTGCCGCTGCTCGAATACTGGTGGATGCGCCACCGCGCCCACGCGTTGGGCAGCCGCGGACACCACGGCGAGTACGCCGGGAGCCAGAGCGGAAGGTCGGCGAAGTCGCCGGTCCCTACGTTGTCGTCCCAGAAATAGCTGCCCGTGTAGATCATCGGCGCGCGGCCGGTGCCGGCGCGGATGCGGTCGACCCAGCGGTGGATCTGCGCGTTCATCTCCGCAGGGCCGACGCCGTCGGTGACCTCGACGTCCAGCACCGGCGGGAGGTCCCCGGGCTGCAGCGAACCGATGCGACGAAGGAGCAGGTCGGCCTGGCCCACGGCGTCGCGACCCGGGCGGAAGAACTGGTAGACGCCGCGCACCATGCCGGCGTTGCGGATGCCCGCCCAATTCTGGTCGAAATACGGGTCCTGGTAAAATCCGTCGCTGACGCGGGTGACGGCGAACGCGACGCCGGATGCGGCCACGGCGCCCCAGTCGATGTTGCCCTGCCACTCGGAGACGTCGACGCCTTGGAGGATGTTCGGTCCCGGGCACTGCGTGAGGGCCTCGGCGACCTGCGCGACGCGATCCCCGTCGGCCACGCACGCCGTCGCGAGCGCCACGACCAGCAGCCCTCGGCGCCGGGCGTGCGGCGCGCTCACGGGGTGGTCCCGCCGCAGGAGGTGACCTCGCCGCAGGGCTGGCCCGCCGGGCAGCAGCCCCGGAACGTCCGGTTGTCGACGCAGCGGCTTCCGGCCGGGCAGCACATCGGAGCGGCGCCCGTCGTCGCGCAGCAGAAGCCGTCGGCGCAGCCGTAGTCGAGGCCCACGGCCGGGGTCGCGCGGGAGCCCCCGACGACCTCGCGGGGCTGGCTCGCGCTCTGCCACGAGAGCCGCGCCGACGCTCCGCTGGTGCCCTGGAAATACTCCATGCGCACGTCGTAGGCGCGGTCGGCCTCGAGGGCGACGGTGGCCCGACGCTCCGTCACGCCGTGCGGGATCCAGTCGTCGTCGACGAGGTTCCCGTCGATCCAGAGCCGGCTGCCGTCGTCGGTGGCGACGATGACCGTGTACGTCTCGGCGTAGCGGCGGCGCACCTGGCCCGTCCAGCGCACCGAGAAGTTCTCGCGCGGCA
>CAIMWA010000032.1 GCA_903845045.1 uncultured delta proteobacterium
CCTGCGCGCCGGCACCCGGCCCCGTCGCGCCGGGGGTGTGCGCGAGGCCGTTGGCCACCGCCACGTCGCCCCCGCGATGCGGGGCCATGGCCATCGCCACGGGCGCCGGCGACGACGGGGCCATCTCCGCCTCGCCGCTCGGAGCCGACACCATCACCGGCGCCGCCGACGGGGCGTAGCGCGGGGCGTGGGCGCTCATCGACGCGCACCCCGCGGCGGTGAACGACGCGAGCGCGAGAACGGGGAGATACGAGAGGGGACCGAGGGTGCGTCGCATGGGGCTCCTGCGCCGCGCGGCACGGTGCGCGCGGGCCCCCTGGAAACGCCGGCCCGGAGGGCGGCTTACAGTCGGCGGGAGGAAATTCGGAGTCGGCGCGACGGGCGGGCGCGGGCGCGGTGCGGGCGTCGTCGGCCGCGCGGCCTAGTTGAGCGTGAAGTACTTCCGGCCGGGTCGGCCCGCCCAATACGGGTTGGACTTGTAGTTCGTCTCCGCCGGTCCGGTGCTGGTCTGCGACCCCATGAACTTGCCGGTCCGGACATCGGTGACGATGGCCACGTGGCCCGGCCAGTACACGATGTCGCCGTTCGAGAGGTGGGACTCGTCGACCTCGCGAAAGAGTCCCGATTGCGCGATCGCATCGGAGTTGAGGTACGGCTGGCCCGGGCGCGACATCTTGATCACCTCCCACACGTAGTGGCTGCAATCGATCTCGCTGTAGCTGGTGCCGGGATGCGCATCGATCCAGCGGCGGGCGTCGGTGGCGATCTGTGGGTTCACGGGGCTCCTGTCCTTCGGGCGTGCGATGACGGGTTCGAGCGCGCGGAAATCTGCCATCGGCGTGCCGACGATGTCGAGCGCTGCGAGGCGTGCGCCACGCGCGACCGCGCTCACACCCCGTCGAGCGCCGCCGGCGGCCTCGCGCGCCCCCAGGTGCCAGCCACGGCCCCCAGGGTCACCGCGAAGGGCAGCGCCTGGAGCAGCACCGGCGGCACGCCTCCGTGCCCCGCGAGCGTCGCCTCGAGCGCGCCGAGGGCACCGATGGCCGTGGCCCACACCGCCGCCCGCACGGGCCTCCAGCGCCCCAGGATCACCGCCGCCACCGCGAGGAACCCGCGCCCCCCGCTCATGCCCGCCACGAACGCGTGCTGGTGCAGCCCGAGCTGCGCGCCGCCGAGCGCCGCGAGGGCCCCGCCGATGGCCAGCGCCGTCGCACGCACCCGCGGCACCGAGATGCCCAGCGAGCGCGCCGCGAGCTCGTTCTCGCCGCACGCCGTGATGCGCAGCCCGAGCACCGTGCGCCCGAGCAACCCCGCGGTGGCGGCCACCAACAGCGGAGCGATCCACACAGTGGGCGTCGAGACCGCGTCGCGCAGCGCGCCGAGCGCGAGGGAGCCGCCGCCGCCGGCCGTCGTGGGGAGCGTGGGGCTGTTCGACGCGGAGCCGTAGAGCACCTTGAGGGCCGCGCGCGTTCCCGCCATGGCGAGGAGGTTCATGGCCACGCCGACGACCACGGCGTTGGCGCGGAGCCCCACGGCGAAGCCCGCGAAGAGCAGCCCGAAGAGCGCGCCGGCGAGCGCCGCGAAGACGAGCGCGAGCAGCACGGACCCGGTGCCGAGGCCCGCGACGACGGCGGCGAAGGCGCCCACGAGGAGCATCCCTTCGAGGCCGAGCATGGTGACGCCCGCGCGCTCGCTGAGCACGCCGCCGAGCGTCGCGAGCACGAGCGGCGTCGACGCGCTCAGCACCTGCGCGAGAAAGACGAGGAGCATCATCGAAGATTTCGCTCCCGGCCCTTCGGGCCCCGGACGGAAGCATGCGGCACGGTGCTCACGCCCGGCGGACGAGCGGCCGGGCTCGGCGCTTCGCGAACGTACCGGCCGAAGACGGCCGGGCCTGGGACGCCGCCCGTGGGCCCGCGATGGAGTCGCGCTCGCGCATCGCGAGGGCTCCGTCCCGCTGCTCTTCGGAGGCCCGGCCGCGGCGGCCGGCACGTTCCCGCCAGGGCAGAGCCCGGCTGCTCGTCCGCCGGGCGTGGGCCTCGGCGATCGTGTACGTCGACCGGCCGGAATTCCGCCGCGAACGAGGGCTTCGGCCTGGGGCGAACGCCTCCACGAGCGACATCGAGCATCATCGCGCCACGCTCCGCGCGCCCACCGCCGCCACCGCGATGAGCGTCGCGGCCTGCACCACGACGAGGGCGTCCGACGGGACGAGGGCGTTCACCGTGAGGGCGCCCTGCGCGAGGAGCCCGAAGAGCACCGCCGCGAACGCGACGCCCACGGGACGCGCCCCGCCGAGGAGCGCCACGGCGATGCCCGTGAGCCCCGCGCCGGCGCCGAGTCCATGCTCCGCGTAGCCCTTCACGCCGAGCACGTAGTGCGACGCCGCGAGCCCCGCGAGGGCGCCCGCGAGGGCCATGGCTCGAACGGTCGTGCGCACCGGGTCGATGCCCAGCGCCTCGGCCGCGCCGGGCGAAGCGCCGAGGGCTCGGATGCGCAGCCCGCCGCGCGTGCGATCGAGGTACCAGCCGAGCGCCGCGAGGGCGACGAGGGCGAGCACCAGCGACCCGTTGAGCCCGCTGCCACGGAACGCCCGCACGTAGGCGCCCGCCACCGGGAGCCGTGCGCCGGCGGCGAGGTCGCGGGTGTGCACCTGCGCGCCGTCGCGGAGCACGCCGCCGTAGAGCCAGTTCACGACGACGAGCACGAGGCCGTTGAGCATCAGCGTGCTGAGCACCTCGTGCGTTCCGAAGCGCCCGCGGAGCCAGCCCGCGAAGCCGCCGAGGGCGCCCCCGGCGAGGGCCGCCGCGACGAGGCACGCGGGCACCGCGACGACACCGGGAAGCGACGCGGGCAGCGCGGCACCCACCACCGCCGCAGCGAGCACGCCGGCGAGGCACTGCCCCTCGGCGCCGACGTTGAAGAGCTTCGCGCGCAGGGCGACGGCGACGGAGGCGCCGGTCCATAGCACCGGCGTGGCCTTGGCGAGGGTCTGCGCGAGGCCGTAGGACGACCCCAGCGTGCCCGCGAGGATCCGCGCGAGCACGTCTCTCGGCGCCGCACCGGCGAGCCAGAAGGAGAGGTTCATCGCGGTCAGCACCGCCGCCATGGCGGCCAGCACCCGCAGCGCGCGCGGTCCGGTCACGGCGCCGACGCTACCGCATTCCTCGCGCGCCGCGGAGGAGCCAGCCGGGCCGTGCGCGGGGGCTTACGGAGCGCCCGGGATCGTGCAAGAATTTCGTCGGTGAGGCCGCCTCCGCGATGCACGATGGTCGGCAGCGCACTGCTCGGTGCGTGCAGCCTCGGGACGTCGGTGGTCGGCGAGGCGCCGCCGGTGCCCGACGCCTCCACGGGCAACGTCGCCGTCATCAACGAGGACGACGTGCGGGTGTTCCATGCGCCGGACGCGATCCCGGTGCGCAACGCCGACGTGTTCTGCGGGGGCACGGCGATGTCGCTCACGCGGCGGCGCGTGACGGCGGTGCTCGTCATCGACCGCTCGGGCTCCATGCAGCAGGCCGGCACCGACGGCACGCCGAAGTGGACCGCGCTGCTCTCGACGTTGCGCACGGTGCTGCCGCGCATCGAGACGCAGGTGTCGCTGGGGATGATGTCGTTCCCCGACGCGCCGCCGGCGGACGCGGGCATGCCGCGCGGCGACTCGTGCGGGGTGAGCACGCACCTCGCCATCGAGCCCGCGCGGCTCACGGCGGTGCCGATCCTCAACGACCTCGGGCTCACGTCGCCGAACGGCAACACTCCGACGTACGAGGCCTTGCGCGTCGTCGAGCGGTATTTCCGCGCGGCGCCCGATCAGGACAGCGAGCGCTACGTGATCCTCGCGACGGACGGCGCGCCGAACTGCATCCCGCTGCCCCCGGGCTGTCGCTGCATGGGCGGCACCTCGATGATGTGCGGACCGCCGATGCAGTTCTCGACGAACGGCTGCCTCGACGCCGATCGCACCGTGGGCATGATCCAGGTGCTGCGCGGCGAGGGCGTGGGGACCTACGTGCTCGGGCTCAACGGTGTGGAGAGCGAGGGCGCGGTGCTCGACGCCATGGCCGACGCCGGCGGGCACGCGCGCGCCGCCTCGCCGCGGTACTACAGCGCCGCGTCGTCGGACGACCTCGCGCGGGAGTTCGCCACGGTGACGACGTCGATCCTCGAGTGCCGCTTCGCCCTCGACGGGCCGCCGCCGGATCCGTCGCTCGTCGACGTGCGCCTCGACGGCACGCGCCTCGTCTTCGACGTGCAGCGCAGCGACGGCTGGAACTGGACCGACGACACGCACCGCGAGATCCGCTTCTACGGGCGCACCTGCGACCTCGTGCGCGACTCCAACGGCGGCTCGCGGCTCATCGCGGCCTTCGGCTGTCCGGCGCTGGTCCCGCCGTAGGCGCTCAGGGCGCGGGGCACTGCGCGCAGCCACCAGGACCGAGCAGGTCGCCCTCGGCGACGATCTGCGCCGCGAGTGCACGCAGCCACTGCGCGTGGCCATCGAGGGCCGTGCGGTCGCGGTCCGGCGAGCGCGCGAGGAGGTCCGTGGCGTGCGAAGTCATGGGTCCCAGGAGCGTCGCATCGCCGCGGCCGAGGCGGTACCACCCGAGAGCGAGGGCGCGCCGCTGACGCTCGCGCTTCGGCGTCTCCGGGGGGGCGGGCGCGCCGCAGGTGTCGAAGCCGTCGATGAACACCGAGGCGGCATCGGGGCCGACGGGCAGCGCGTTGCCGCACCAGAGCACGTCGCGGAGCGTGGTGCGGAGCTGGGTGATCTCGGTGCCGGTGAATCCGGCTCCGCCGCCGAGCGCCGTGGCCCGCGCGAGGTCGAGGCCGAAGCCGACGACGGTGTTGGCGTGGGAGACGTCGGTGACGCCGCAGAAGGTCCGCCAGCACGTCGCGTCGTGGGCGGCACCGGGGCCGCGGCAGTCGTGGCGGTCCTCGCCGGCGTTGCCGTCGCAGGCGCCGCCGATGGTGTGGCACGCGAGGTTCGGGTGCGCGGGATCGCAGGACCCCATGGACGACCCCCAGAGCACCGCGCCGGGATGCGAAGGGTTGGGCAGGAGGTTCGCGCGCAGGAACGCGCCCCGCTGCCGGGCGAGGGCGCACGCCTCGGGCTCCGCCGACGGATCTCGCAGGCAGAGCTGCAGCGCCATCTCGCCGTACCGCGCGAGGATGTGGAACTGCGCGTGGGTGAGCGCCGTCGCTGTGCCTCGCCAGCGGCGCCACAGCACGCCGCGGAAGAAGCTCCAGTGTCGGAGCGCGCGGGCGCGCAGCGGCGACGACGCGGGCAGGTAGCAGGTGGCCGTCCCGAGGATATCGCGCAGCCCGCGGAACACCGGCTCCGCGAGGTACATGTCGGCGAGGCCGTTGCCCTGGCGCTGGGAGGGCGTCGCGGCGCAGTTCGCGAGGCAGAAATACGCGCCGCTCGCGGTGCGGGCGCACGACGCCCCGGGCCGCGGCGCCGGCGTCAGCGTCTCCCGGACGTGCTTCTTCACGTAGGCGCCGCCGTTGCGCACCGCCGCCGCGCGCAGCGCCTCGACGAGCGTGAGAAAGCGCGTGGCGTAGCGCGGGTGCGCGGTGGCTTCGTACATGGCCACGAGGGCGTCGAGGGAGCTCTCGAGGCGTTGGTTGCCGTCGATGTCGCCGCAGCGCGCGTAGAGCAGCGCCTCGTCGCGCACGGCGGGCCACCGCGCCTCGAAGGTGGTCACGGCGTCGGGGAACACCCGCGCGTGGTGCGCGTCGCAGGTGAACGACGGCCCCGCGCCGCCCGCGCCTTCGAGCGGATACGCCGCCTCGTCGAGGTCCGTGGGGTCCTCGTCGGGGCCGCCGGGATCAGACAGGTCCGACGCGTCGAGGTCGACGATGGGCACGAGGTCCTCGTCAGCCACGGGGTCGAGCGCCTCGCCGAAATCGAGGTCCGCGACGTACGGGTCGCCCGCATCGGAGGCGTCCATCACGGTCGCCGCGTCGTAGGGCACCGAGCCCGCGTCGGGGCCCGCGCCGAGCACTGCGCCGTCCCCGCAGCCGACGCCCGCCGCGAGCAACAGCCACAGAAGCCGAACCGCACCCTGCGCGCGCATCACGACGACGGTACCTCGAAGAAACGAAGGCGGAAACGGGCGCGACGGCGCCGCTCAGCGCCGCAGCGGGACGACCTCCGCACCCGACGGCATCTCCGAGTGCGAACCCCGCGCGAGGGGCGCGTTCGAGAGGATCTCGCGGCGAAGGTCCTCGATCTCCTCGGCCTGGCCGTCGTCGCCCTGGACGCGGAGCGCCGTCGCCGAGTGCGCGAGAAGGTTGCCGATGGCCTCGGCGTCGAGCCGCGGGTACATCGCGCGGCGGTACGCGACGCGGCGCGCGGGGTCGAGCAACGTTCGTCGCGCGGTGCGCACGCAGCCGAGCAGGAACGCCGCCTCGACGGGGTGCGCCGTGGCCACCGGACCATTGGCGAGGAGCTCCGCCGCGAGCGCGTCGCAGGCGTCGGCGATCTCCGTCGGCGTGGCGCTCCAGTGGAGGTCGAGGAGCTCGTAGTGGTTCTGCTGCGCCGCGGCGGCGGCCCGCGCGCACACCGCCGACCCGATGCCGAAGGGCGACGTGTTCGTGCGGTTCGTGCGCTCGACCCACGCGACGGCGCCGAAGGTATCGAGGATCAACAGCATCCCCTCGAGCTCGTGGTCGTGCAGCGGACCGCTGGTGAGAAGGTCGCGCCCGGTCTGGTGACCCTGGAGGCGAGCCTCGAGCACGCGACGCTCGCCGTCGGTGGTGATGCCCTCGACGACGTCGCGCTGCGCTGCCACGAGGACCGGAGCCAACGTGAGCCGCGGCCCCAGCACGTGGTAGACGTCCGCGCGGGTGAACGAGGTCGCGAGCTGCCGCAGACTCCTCGCCATGAGCGCGAGCAGCGGGCACGTCGGAGCACCGGAAGCGTCGGGCTCGCCGGGCTGCCAGAGGTAGTTGCCCGCGGGCACCCGGAGGCACCCCGCGAGCCGCGCGTCGTCGCCATGGCGAGGCACCACCGCGCCGCCCGACAGCACGAGCTCGGCGCTCGCGGCGCCCGGCGCGAAGAGAAGGAGCCGCCCGCTGGCGCGCTGCGCTTCGAGGAGCCGAAGCAGCGCCGCGAGCGGCGGCGGGTCGAGCGACGCCGCGAGCGCGGTGTCGTGCAGCGGCACCAACGCGAAGGCGAGCGCCGTCGTCGGGTTGGCGAAGCGTCCATGGCTCAGCACTCCTAGCTGGACGACCTTCCCGGGCGACGTCGGGAACGGCGGACGGACCGGCGTCGGCAGTCGCGACGGGCGGACCCGGAGCGTGAGCGGCGGCGTCACGGCGTCGCGCGACCCCGGCATCGGGCGCGACGGGGTCACACGCCCCATCCCGGCGATGGGCGTCGCTCGCTGCGGCGGCCGCGGCGGGGGAACGGTCGGCGAGCGCCGGATGCGGGCGGCGGCGCGGACGGCGTGCGGGAGCGCCCGGGGTGCGGCGATGGACCCGAGGCCGGGCTCGTCGGCCACTCCGGCGAAGCGCGGGTCGGCCAGCGTGTGCAGCAGCAGCGCCCCGCCGTCGGCGGCGAGGGATGCGCCGTCCGAGGGCGCGATCACCGGGAGCTCCGCGAAGCCCCGGAGCGCCTCGCGCAGGCACGGCAGACGCGATGCACCGCCGATGCACAGCACCGCGTCGAGGCTCCGGATGCCTTGCGAGCCAGCGCCGAGCACCTCGCGGCAGGTCGCCAGCGCGCGCGCGACCACCGGCATCGCGAGCTGATCGAAGCGCTCGCGCCCGAGGTGCCAGGGCCCGACGCGCAGCCTCGGAAACGCGGTGGCGAGCCAGTGGGGGTGCACCTCAACGTGGCGCGCTCCGACCAGGATCTTGCGCGCATGCGTGCACTCGGCGCGGAGCATCGATGCGAGGACGGCGTCGGTGCTGGCGGCCTGCCGCACCTCGGCCGGGAGCTGTGCGAGCCAAGCCGTGCGCACGGCCTCGTCGATGGCCTCGGCGGAGGCGTCGTCGACGGAGCGGCGGGCGCGGGCGCGCAGCTGGTCGTCGCCGACCTCGTAGAGCCCGACCTCGAGGCTCGTCTCGCCGGCGTCGACGACGAGCACGAGGCCCTCGCCGACGTTGCCGTGGGAGCACGCTGCGAGCAGCGCCAGCGTCGAGCGGGCGCCGTGGGCCACGACGCGCACGCCCGCGGCGACGGCGGCCTGGGCGACGAGCACGGGCTCGCGCACCGTTCGCGCCTGGGACGCCAGCACGACCTCGACCGGCGAGGCGGCGTCGTCACCGCTCGCGTCCGCGGCGGCGCGCTGGAAGAGCGTCCGGACGGCGGCGAACATCGGCTTCATCGCCGCTTCGGGAAAGCGCTGCAGCGCCCGGTGCGGCGAGACGAGCACGTCCTGAGGGTGCGTCTGCCGCCGGAGCTGCGCGGGTGCGCCCACGAGCACGGCGCCGTTCCCGTCGGCGCCGACGAACGCGGGCACCGCGCCGCGCGACGCCACCGCGGGGTCGGAGGCCGCCGCCGCAGCCCGGGACCAGCGGACGTGCCGGCTCCCGAGGTCGATCCCCAGCCTGACGGTCTCTCGCGCGTCCTCCCTTGCCATGGCGTCGATCCCTTTCGTCGACGCTCCCAATGGCCGGTCGACGGCGAACCTTGAGCGCGCCGCGGTCCGCGCGGGCAGGCCGCTCATTTTCGACGCGCGCGGGCTCCAGGGACGGGGCTCCCCGGCCGATGGAGACCCCTGGAGCGCGCGCCCGCGCCCGCGCCGCAAAGGATCGCATGCGCCTCTACCAGCTCCCGTACAGCCACAATTGCGCCAAGGTGAAGATCGCCCTGCTGGAGAAGGGTCTCGCGTTCGAGGCGCCGCCGGTGCCTGCGGGCTTCACGCGATCGCCTGCGTTCCTGGCGATGAACCCCCTCGGCAAGGTCCCGTTCCTGGTGGACGGCGACGTCGTCCTCGGCGAGTCGGAGGTCATCGTGGAGTACCTCGAGGACCGCTACCCCGCGGTTCCGTTGCTCCCCCCGACGGTCGAGGGCCGGGCGCGCAGCCGCTGGTTCTCGCGGTTCCACGACCTCTACCTCGGTCCGCAGCTCTCGACGCTGTTCTTCGCCCTCTCCGACGGTCGCGCGGGGCGCCCCGACTTCGCGCCGGAGGTCGAGCGCCTCGTGGAGCTCGTGGCGCTCTTCGAGTCCGTCATCGACCCGGCGCCGTACCTGCTCGGCGCGCAGTTCACGCTCGCCGACGCGCCGTTCGCGCTGTCGTACCATTACGTCGTGACGCTCTCCGCCGCACACAACCGCCCCCTCGCCGCATCGGACATGCCGAAGTACGCGCGGTGGTTCGAGGCCGCGTCGCGGCGCCCGTCGGTGTCCGCGGTGCTGGCGGCGGCGAAGGAAGCGCTCGGAGGCGCGTGAGATCATGGACGGCGTCTTCACCACCACGACGCTGAAGGCCTACGAGTGGCTCGACACCCCCATGTGGGTGTTCGATCTCGGGCGCCGGCGCATGGTGTGGGCGAACGCCGCGGGGGTGACCTTCTGGGACGCCGCGTCCCTCGACGAGCTTCGGTCGCGAAGCTTCGCCGACCTGTCCGAGGCCACGGTCACGCGCAACCTCGCGGTGATGGCGGAGCACCGCGCGGGCCGCACGGTGCACGAGCAGTGGACGCTCTACCCCAAGGGCAAGCCCACGACGGTGCAGATCAAGTCCGCCGCCGTGACGCTCGACGACGGCACGCAGGCGATCCTGTACGAGGCCCGGGCCCTCGCCGACGCCGTCGACCCGGCGGTGCTGCGCGGCATCGAGGCGCTGCAGCACACCTCGGTGCGCGTCGCGCTGCATCGCCTCGACGGCGCCGCGCTGCTGCGCAACCCCGCCGCGGTGCGCGCGCTCGGGTCCGTCGTCGCGGACCGCCACGCCGACGACTTCGGGGCCATGTTCGTCGAGGCCGCGGCGGCGCAGCGGGCACGGAACGCCATCGCGGACGGCGCCACGTTCAGCGAGGAGGTCCAGCTCGCGACCGGCGACGGGCCGCGATGGCACGGCCTCGACGCGCGGCCGGTGCTCGACCCGGTCACCGGCGAGACCCTCGTGCAGGTCAACGCGCGCGACATCACCGACCGCAGGACCGCGGAGCTCGCCCTCGAGCGCGCGAAGCAGTACGCCGAGGCGGCGAGCGTGGCGAAGAGCCAGTTCCTCGCGAACATGAGCCACGAGATCCGCACGCCCATGAACGGCGTGCTGGGGATGCTCGAGCTCGTCAGCGGCACGCAGCTCGACGCCGAGCAGCAGCGCTACCTCGACATGGCGAAGCTCTCCGCAGGCACGCTGCTCGCGGTCATCGACGAGATCCTCGACTTCTCGAAGATCGAGGCGGGGCAGGTGGAGATCGAGCGCGTCGAGATGAGCCTCGATCACGTCGTGGACCTCGTCGTGGCGCCCATGGAGGTGCGCGGGCGGCAGAAGGGCGTGCGCGTGCGCGGCATCGTGGACCCGGCGATCCCCGCGCGGATCGTCGGCGACCCGCACCGCGTGCAGCAGGTGCTCACGAACCTCGTGGGCAACGCGCTGAAGTTCACCGAGCGCGGCTTCGTGCGCGTCTCCGCGGACCTCACCGAGAGCACGCCGGCGCACGCCGAGGTGCTCTTCTCGGTGCGCGACAGCGGCGTGGGCATCGCGCGGGAGAACCAGCAGCGCATCTTCGAGCGGTTCATTCAAGCCGACGGCTCGACGACGCGACGCTACGGCGGCACCGGGCTCGGTCTCACCATCTGCCACCGAATGGTGCGGCTCATGGGCGGCGAGCTCTGGGTCGAGAGCGAGGTCGGCAAGGGGAGCTGCTTCCAGTTCCGGCTGCGGTTCCCGCGGGTCGCCGAGAGCGAGGCCGCCGCGAGCCCGGCGCCCGCGCAGCCAGAAGTGCCCGCCGCCACGCGCAACGCGCTGGGCCGTCAGCGAACGGTGCTCCTCGCCGAGGACAACGCGGTGAACCAGGAGGTCGCGGTGTCGATGCTGCGGCACCTCGGGTTCCAGGTCGTCGTCGCCGAGAACGGCAAGCAGGCCCTCGCCGCCGCCGAGGCCGCGCAGGACCTCGCGCTGGTGCTGATGGACGTGCAGATGCCCGTCATGGGCGGCTTCGAGGCGACGCAGCTGCTCCGCGCCCGCCAAGCCGCCACGGGGCGCCACGTTCCGATCCTCGCGATGACGGCCCACGCCATGGAGGGCGACCGCGCGCGCTGCCTCGCGGCGGGCATGGACGACCACGTCGCGAAGCCCATCCGCCTCGCGGTGCTCGCCGAGGTGCTGCAGCGCTGGGTCCCGTGAGCCGGCGGGGTCAGCCCACGGCGACGCGGTTGCGACCCGCACGCTTGGCGGCGTAGAGCGCGCGGTCCGCGGCGGCCACGAGCGCGGCGCCGTCGGACTCGCCCGGCGGCAGCGTCGCGACACCGACGCTCACCGTCACCGTCGGCGCCACGGGGCTCGCGCCGTGCTCGAAGCGAGCTCCCTCGACGGCGGCGCGCACCCCCTCGGCGCGGAGCAGGGCGGCGTCGGCGTCGTGCGCCGGGAGGATCAGCGCGAACTCCTCGCCGCCGTAGCGCGCGGCGACCTCGGTGGCGCCGACGGCCTCGGCGCCGAGGCGGGCCGCCACCACGCGCAGGCACTCGTCGCCGGCCTGGTGACCCCGATGGTCGTTGAAGGCCTTGAAGAAGTCGACGTCGACCATGCACAGCGAGAGGGGAGCGGTGCCCGTCGCGAGCTCCGACGCGTGCGTGCGCAGCGCCTCGTCGAAGGCGCGGCGGTTCGACAGCCCGGTGAGCCCGTCGAGGCTGCTCAGCCGCGCGAGCTCGCCGTTGGCGGCGGCGAGGCGCACCGTCAGCTCGTTGAGCCGCGTTCGCATGTCGTGGATGCGCTGCATCGCGCGGATCGTCGCGTGCAGCACCACGAAGCTCACGGGCTTCACGAGGTAGTCGTCGCCGCCGGCGTCGATGGCCTGCTCGAGGTCCTGGTCGTCCTCGGCCGCCGACAGGAAGATGATCGGCGTCCACCCGTTGGGCTCGAGCTCGCGGATCTGCCGCGCCGCCGCGTAGCCGTCGAGCACCGGCATCTGCCCGTCCATGAGCACGAGGTCGGGGTGCTCGACGCGCCAGATCGCCACGCCCTCGGCGCCGTCGGCGGCCTGCAGCACGCGGTGCCCCATGCGCTCGATCATCGCCGCCAGCTTCATGCGGGCGGCCTTTCCGTCCTCCACCACCACGATCTTCACGGCTGTGCCTCCACCCAGTCGTTGCCACCGGGTCCGTTGCGCGCCACGAAGTCCCGGAGCGCCTCCACCACGCGCTTCGTCTCGGTCTCCAGCGAGGCGATGTCCGCCTCGGTGACGCTCGTCACGTCGCCGCGCCGGAGCACCGACTCGAGGCGCTTCGCCACCTCGATGGAGGGCGCGGCCTCGAAGGTCGCCAGCGCGCCCTTCAGCGCGTGCACCGTCGACTTGAGCTCGTCGAAGGACCGTCGCTCCCACTGCTCCCGCACCGCGCCCAACATGACGGCGCTCTCCTCGAAGAACATCTCCGAGATCTGCACGGCGAGCTCCACGTCGCCGCCGAGGGAGGCCAGCAGCGCCTCCTCGTCGAGCGGCGATGCGGCCGGCGACGGCGAGCGCGCCGCGGCCACCGCCTCGTCGATGATCGCCGCCAGCGACTCCACGCGGATCGGCTTGGTGACGTAGTGGTCCATGCCCGCGGCGAGGCAGCGCTCGCGGTCGCTCGCCATGGCGTGCGCCGTCAGCGCGATCACCGGCGTGCGCGATCGCCCGCCCCGCGCCGCCTCGGCCTCGCGCAGCGCGCGCGTCGCCTCGATGCCGTCCATGTCGGGCATCTGCACGTCCATGAGCACCACGTCGAAGCGCTCGCGGGACCACGTCGCGACGCCCTCGCGGCCGTTGCGCGCGACGACCACGGAGTGCCCGAGCTTCTCCAGCAGCCGCACCGCGACGAGCTGGTTCACCTCGTTGTCCTCGACGAGCAGCACCCGCAGCGACGCCGCGCCCTCGCGACGCGGCGGCAGCCGCTGGGGAAGCGGCGCCGGCCCCGCGGGCTCGGTGGTCACGGCCCCCGCGCTCCCGAGGCACCCGACCAGCGCCTCGAGCAGCACCGGCGCGCTCACCGGCCGCGTCACCCAGTGATGGACGTTCAGCGCCTTGAGCGCCGCGCCGTCGACGACGCGGTCCTGCGACATCGCGAGCACGATGCTCGGGCGCCCGGGGCGTCTGCGGAGCGCCTCGGCGACGGCGGTGCCGTCCATGCCCGGCATGCGGTCCTCGAGGAGCAGCAGCGTGTAGGGGCGGCCCTGGGCGGCCGCGGCGTCGACCTGCGCGAGCACGTCGGAGCCCGACGCACCGAGCGTCACCTCGGCGCCCCACAGGTCGAGGAGCTGCCCGTACACCGCGCGGTTCGTCGCGTTGGCGTCGACGGCGAGGATGCGCACGCCGTGCAGCGGCTTCATCTGCTCCGAGACGCGCGGCCGCGACGTGATGCCGAAGCGCGCGGTGAACGTGAAGCAGCTCCCGACGCCGGGCTGGCTCTGCACCGTCACGCCGCCGCCCATGAGCGCCGCGAGCCGCGCCGCGATGGTCAGACCGAGGCCCGTGCCGCCGAACTGCCGGGTGATGGAGTTGTCGGCCTGCGCGAAGGCCTCGAAGATCGTCGACAGCTTGTCGGCCGCGATGCCGGGGCCGGTGTCGCGCACCGCGAGGCTCAGCTCGAGCTGGTCGCCGGCGCGCGCGAGGAGCGCCACGTCGAGCGCCACCTCGCCGGTCGCGGTGAACTTCACGGCGTTGCCGAGGAGGTTCAGCAGCACCTGCCGCAGCCGGCCGGGGTCGCCCTCGAGGCGGTCGGGGATGTACGTCGCGATGCGGCAGGTGAGCTCGAGGCCCTTCGCGTGGGCGCGCCCGGCGACGATGCGGCACGCCTCGTTGACGATGCCCCGCAGCGAGAACTCGATGCGGTCGAGGACCAGCTTCTCGGCCTCCATCTTCGAGAAGTCGAGGATGTCGTTGATGATCGTGAGCAGCGCCTCGCCGGAGGTGCGCACCATCACCACGTACTCGCGCTGCTCGCGGCTCAGCAGCGTGTCGAGGGTCAGCTCCGTCAGCCCGATGATGGCGTTCATCGGCGTGCGGATCTCGTGGCTGACGTTCGCGAGGAACTCGCTCTTCGCGCGGCTCGTGGCCTCGGCGGCCTCCTTGGCGCGGAGCAGGTGCGCGGCCACCTCGCGCCGCTCGGTCACGTCGTGCAGCGTGCCCACCATGCGCAGCGCTCGCCCCGACGCGTCGCGGGCGAAGACCTTGCCGCGCACCAGCATCCAGCGCCACGCGCCGCTGCCCGTCTCCATGCGCAGCTCCCGCTCGAAGCGCTCGCTGCGGGCGCGCAGGTGGTCGAAGAGCGCCGCCTGCGCCCCTTCGCGCTCCTCGGGGTGGAACAGCCGCACCCAGGACCCGATGTCCGCCGCGAGGGCCGTGGACGCCCAGCCGAGCATCTCGGCGCAGCGCGGGCTCGCGTAGACCTCGCCGGTGTGCAGCGCCCAGTCCCAGAGCCCGTCGTTGGTGCTCGCCACCGCGAGCTCGAGGCGCTCCTCGCGGATCCGCTGCCGCTCCCGCACCTCCTCGCGCTCTCGCACGAGCCTCGCGACCATCTCCGTGAGGGCCACGACGTCGTCCTGGTGCGCGCCCTCGAGGGCGCTCGGGTCGTCGACGAGGTCACGCACCGTGTGGCGCAGCGACGCGAGCACCTTCGCCGTGCGCGCTGCGTCGCGGTGCAGCTCCGCGTTCGCCGCGCTGGCCTCCTCGGTGCTCAGCGCGAGCGAGCGGCGCGACAGCTCGAGGTCGCGGTCGGACTGCGTGTACACGTCCTCGACCGCCGCGACGAAGGGCACGAAGCCCGCGCGCGCCGCAGCGTCGGCGGCCAGGCGGTCGGCCACCTCCTTCGCGGGGTCGTCGCCGACCGCGCCGAAGGCCCGCTTGAGCTGCCGCGCGAGGAGCTTGTGCATCGACGCTCAGGCCTCGCCGATCCAGGTCACGGTCATGGTCTGGTTGTGCAGCCGGCTGCCGGCCACGCCGCGCACCGGACCGATCTCGCCGTGCGAGTAGAACCCCGCGAGGGTGCTGCCCGCGCCGAACACCGCGCCGACGGCCTCGACCTCCTCGTCGACGCGGGCGCCCATGACGAGGCGCCGCCCGACGCAGCTCACGAGCAGCGCGAGGCCCGGCGCGGTGCCCACCGGCACCGACACGTTGGCCGTCTTCGCCGCGACCTCGGCCCCGTCGACGAGGGCCTCGGTGCTCGCATGCATGAGCCTCACGAAGCCATCATCGGCCACTCCCCCGGCGAGCACGAGGCTCCCGCGCTCGGCGTCGACGCCGAGGATCGTGCGGATGAGCCCGGTCTGGTCGGCCTGCGCGTCGAGCATCGCGAAGGGAAACAGGAGCCCCGACGCGGGCAGCTCCGAGGCGTGGTCACCGAGGTATTTCCGATAGACCTCGAGGGCCGGCGCGCCGTCGAGCTCGTAGAGCACGTTGCCCTCGCAGCGCGTCACCCGGCGCGCGTGGCCGAAGGGCTGCCACCCGCCGAAGGACCCGTGCGCGAGCAGCGTGCGCGGTCCGTCGAAGGCCACGGCGGCGACGAGGCGCTCCGAGATGCGGCCGTCGTAGAGCACCTCGGTGCGCACGAAGGCGCCCTCGTCGCCGGCGAGCCCGCCGGAGATGGGCACCGCCGGGCCGAGGGTCTCGGCGAGACCCGCGACGAGCGCGCTCCCGTCGATGGCGACGCCCGGACCGAAGACCAGCACGCCGTGCAGCCCGGGACGCGCGAGCGCCGCGCCGAGACGCCGGCCCGCGTCGCGAGAGTCGTCCATGCCGGCGAGGTCGGTGCTGGCGCCGTGAAGGCCGGGCGCGTCGAAGTGCACCGCGGTGACCACGACGCTCCCACGCTCCACGCCGCCGCCGGACACCTCGCCGCAGGTCGTACAGCCCACGAGCAGCGCCTCCGGAGCGCTCGCCTTGAGCCCCGCGACGAGCGCTTCATCGAGGCGCCCCGGCGCGGCGAACACGAGCACGAGCTGCGGCGCGAGGGCGCGCAACTCTTCCTGCGCCTCGACTGCGAGGCCGCCGCTTCGGGAGATCCACTGCCGGGTGTTCATCGCATCGCCTCTCTCCGGGCCCCACGGCCCTCCGCATGGTCCCGCCGAGGGTACCGTGGCGGCTGCTTCGCGCGCGAGTGCAACCGCAAGCCCCCGCGAGAGAAAACGTCGAGACGGCCGCGCTGGCGCGGGGGGGGTGGTCACCGGAGCCCCCCCAGCGCACTGTCGCCGATCCCTCGCAGCAAGGCCTTTGGACGCGGGCACGGACCGTGCTGCGTCGCCTCCCATGGTCTCTCCGGCGCGCATCGCACCCCTCCTCGCGGTCCTCTTCGCGGTGCTCTCGTGCGCCCCGGTGGACGACCCCGCCGACGAGGCGTCGCGCGCCGACGCCCTGACGATCCCGGTGCTCGCGAGCTGCTCCGAGGCCGCGATCCGGGCCAACGCCCCGCCTGACGCGCACGGCATGCTCGATCGCGCCTACGACTGGATCCACCGCGGCGTGCCGTACTGCGAGTGCGTGGTGGGGGCGAGCTCGCCGTGGCGGTCCGACTGCTCGGGCTTCGTCTCCATGGTGTGGGGCATCCGCAACCCGCCGGGCGGCCAGACGACGTACTCCTTCGCGGGCGGTCCGTGGGACTCGCACGTGTCGGTGCGCCTCGCGTCGCGCGCGCAGCTCCGCGTCGGCGACGCGCTGAACTACCCTGGCAACCCGAGCGCGGGCACGGGCCACATCGTGCTCTTCGGCGGCTGGCGCAACCGCGACCACACGGTGTTCTGCTCCCTCGAGGAGTCGCACCACGGCACGCCGGCGCGGGTCATCGAGCGCAGCGTCGACCCGGTGTACCTCCCCATCCGCCTCGCGACGCGGCGGCCGGGACCGCTGTGCGCCCAGCGCTGCGACGGCCACGTGCTCGTCGACGGCGACTGCGACCGGCACGACTGCTCCACCGGCGGCGGGCGCTGCGTCGACGACGCCCACGGCGCGCGCTGCGTCGACCGCGGATGCCCGGCGTGGGGCACGGACACCGTGTGCCTCGACACCCGCACCGTCATCGCGTGCACCGACGGCCAGCGCACCGCGACGACCCCGTGCACCGGCGCGAACCCGCAATGCAGCCCCGAGGGCACCGGCATGCGCTGCGAGGCCCCACGCTGCCCCGCGACCGGAACGCACCGCGTGTGCCTCGCGAACGGTCAGATCGCGGTGTGCACGAACGGTCGCATGGAGGCTGGCACCGCCTGCGGCGCCGACACCTTCTGCGGCGAGCCCGTGCCCGGCGACGCGCGATGTGAAGCGAGGGCCTGCGTGGCGAGCGCCGCCGAGTCTCCGGCCGCCCACGACGCCTGCGCGACGGGTGGAAGGGTTCTTCACTGCGACGCCCGAGGCGCAGCGACCTTCGCGGCGTGCCCCGCGGGGCAGGCGTGCTCCGACGTCGATGGCCACCGCTGCGTGGCTGCGGCGTGCCCGGCGACCGGCACCGCGGCGCTCTGCGCGACGGACCGCGACCGCGTGGTCTGCACCGACGGCGTCGTGACCGCGCGCACGGCCTGCGACGGGCGCTGCGCCGCGGCCGACGGAACCCCGGCCCACTGCGTCGCCACGGCCTGCGCGGCGCTCCCGGCGGGTGGAACGGTGTGCCTCGCCGATGGGTCCGTGGGGCGCTGCGACGGCGAGGGTCAGCTCACCACGACGCCCTGCGCAGCCGGTGCTTCGTGCCGCCCGGGCAGCGCGGGCACGGAGGCCGTGTGCGGGTCGCCGGCGGCGCCCGGTGACGCGGGAACGACGGTCCCGTCGGAGGACGCCGCGACGACCGCGGACGACGCCGCGACGGCGACCGTCGACGACGCGGCCACGGACGACGGCGGCGACCCGGCGGTGCCGACGGCGACGGTGGAGGGCGGGTGCGCGGTGGGCGGCCGACCGGGTCGCGGGGGACCCGTCGGATCGCTCGCGGCGGTCTTCATCGCCCTCGGCGCGCGACGGCGTCGGCGAGGTACGATCGGCACGTGAGGTGGTCGCGGGCGCTCTTCTTCGCGTTGCTCGTTGCCCTCGCGCAAGGGTGCGGGAGCGCCGGCGGCGATGCGGCCGCGGACGCGCAGGTCGATCCCCTCGACGACGCCGGCCTCGAGCCCCCGGAGGACGTGGCGCCGGTGCCCGACGACGCGCTGCCGACGGTGAACCCGCTCGACGACGCCGAGGTCGCGCTCGCGGACGATGCTCCCGAAGACGCTCCTCCGACGGTCGCCGACGCGGGCCTCGATGCCCCGGCGATGCACGACGCCGCGACGGTGCGTGACGCCTCGACGGACGCCCCCGCGGCGCACGACGCGGCCGTCGACGTGACGGTGATCCGTGACGTTCCGCCGGTTCCTGCGCCGCCGGCGTTCGCGACCATTCCATGGGAGCACGTGGGCACCGGCGTGTCGTTTCGCGATGCGCGCGTGCCGGGCGCGACGGGCGTCTTCATCGGCTACGGCGGCTACGGGACCACCGACGCCGAGGTGCAGGCGTGGATCACCGCCCTCTACGCGGCGGGGCTTCGGACCCGCAACGTGCGCTGGGTCTACGCCGTGCGCGGTCCGTCGGACTTCACCTACGCGGCGCGCGAGATCGACAACTCGCGGCTCATCGCGCGGATGCTCCCGCAGCTCGCGGCGAGCACGCAGCCGGCCCTCGTCGCGGCGCACTCGGCGGGCGGCTTCGTCGCGTGCGAGCTCTTCCAGCTCCTCTTCGAGCAGGGCCACGACCCGCACGGCACCGCGCGCGGACGCCTCTCGTACTACAACCTCGACGGGATCTACGGCTGCCTCGACGACGCCGAGGTGAGCCGCCTGCACCACGCGTACTTCGTGCGCGCGCACCGCGGGAGCGGCTGGTCCCTCGACGCGAACAGCATGGCGGCGGGCGCGGCGCGGTGGCCTCGCGCGGGCGGCCTCTGGAACTACGACGCGACGTCCACCGGCTGCCACCCGGACTCGGCGTACTGCCTGCACATCAGCTTGATCAACACGCGCCCGCACGACCCGAGCACGGCGCTGCGCACGCTCGACTACAGCGATTTCCGAGGTCGTCCGGTGAACACCTGGTACCTCGACGCGACGCCGGCGGCGCTTCGTCCCTGAGACGCACGGCGCGCTTGCGTGGGGCACCGCCGGGGGGCACGGTCCGCGCGTCGACCCTGCGAAAGGACCTTCCCATGCCCGCCACGCTCCGCGTCTTCGACCCCGCCCTGTGCTGTTCGTCCGGCGTCTGCGGCCCCTCGGTGGACCCGGAGCTCGCGCGCTTCGCCGCCGACGTCGACTGGCTGCAGCGCCAGGGCGTCACCGTCGAGCGCTTCAACCTCGCGCAGGATCCCGGCGCCTTCGCGACGACCCCCGCGGTGACCGAGGCCCTCGCGCGCGGCACGTCGGTGCTGCCGCTGGTGCTCGTCGGCGACCGCATCGCCGTGGAGGGCTCGTACCCGTCGCGGGACACCCTCGCGGCGCTCGCCGGCGTCGTCGTGCGCAAGCTCGCCACGGCGCCCGCGGCCGCGTCGTCGTGCTGCGCGCCGGCCAGCGGGAACGCACCGAAGACGAGCTGTTGCTGACCGCGCGCGTCGTGGATCTCGTCGACCGCGCGCCGCGAAACCTCTTCTTCACGGGCAAAGGGGGGGTCGGCAAGACCAGCGTCGCGTGCGCCGTCGCCCTGGCCCTCGCCGCCCGCGGTCGCCGCGTGCTCCTCGTGAGCACGGACCCCGCATCGAACCTCTCGGAGGTGCTCGGCACGAAGCTCGGACCGGCCGCGCGCGAGGTCGCGGGAGCTCCCGGCCTCTGGGCCCTCGACGTGGACCCCGAGGCCGCCGCGCGGGCGTGGCGCGAGCGCGTCGTCGGTCCGTACCGCGGGGTGCTCCCCGAGGCCGCGGTGCGCAGCATCGAGGAGCAGCTCTCCGGCGCGTGCACCACGGAGATCGCCGCCTTCGACGAGTTCTCGAAGCTCCTCGGCGAGCCCGGCGCGACGGAGCCCTACGACCACGTCGTCTTCGACACCGCGCCCACGGGCCACACGCTGCGCCTGCTCGAGCTCCCGGCGGCGTGGACCGACTTTCTCGCCAAGGGCGCCGGCAGCGCGTCGTGCCTCGGTCCCCTCGCGGGCCTCGCGGCGCAGCGGGAGCGCTTCGACGGCTCGCGGCGCGCCCTCGTCGACCGCACGCGCACCGCGGTGGTGCTTGTCTCGCGCGCCGAGACGGCATCGTTGCGCGAGGCCGAGCGCGCCCGGCGGGAGCTCTCGTCGCTGGGCATCACGCGCCTCGAGCTCGTGCTCAACGGCCTCTTCGTCGCCCGCGACCTCGCCGACCCCGTCGCCGTCGCCATGGCCGCGCGCGGCGTCGAGGCCCTCGCGGCGATGCCCTCGCTCCTCGCCGGGCTTCCGCGTACGGAGCTCCCGCTGCGCCCCTGGGGCCTCGTGGGCCTCGACGCGCTGCGCACGCTCTTCGACGGCGACGCCGCGGCGATCCCGCTGCCGGCGAGCGTCGACGCCGACGCTGCGGAGCCCATCCCGCCGTTGTCGCACTGGATCGCGGCGCTGGCCGAGGGCGGGCACGGCGTGATCCTGACCATGGGCAAGGGCGGCGTCGGCAAGACCACGGTGGCGGTGAACGTCGCCGTCGCGCTCGCACGCCTCGGCCACGCCGTGCACCTCACGACCACCGATCCCGCGGCGCACGTCGTCGACGCCCTCGGCGAGGCCGTGGAGGGCGTGCGCGTGAGCCGCATCGACCCCGCGGCGGAGACGAAGGCCTACGCCGACGAGGTGCTGGCCACCGCGGGCGCCGGCCTCGACGCCGCGGGCCGCGGGCTCCTCGAAGAGGACCTTCGCAGCCCCTGCACCGAAGAGGTCGCGGTGTTCCGTGCCTTCGCGCGCGTCGTCGACGAGGGCGCCGCGGGCTTCGTGGTCATCGACACGGCGCCGACGGGGCACACGCTGATGCTCCTCGACGCCGCCGAGGCGTACCACCGCGAGGTGCTGCGGACCGAAGGCGCCGCCCCCGAGGCCGTGCGACGGTTGCTTCCGCGGCTGCGCGACCCGGTGTTCACGAAGATCCTGCTGGTGACGCTGCCCGAGGCGACGCCGGTGCATGAGGCCGCGGCGCTGCAGCGCGACCTCGAGCGCGCGGGCATCCGTCCCTTCGCGTGGGTGCTGAACCAGAGCCTCGTGCCCCTCGCCGTCACGGACCCGGTGCTGCGACGGCGGCGCTCCGACGAGCAGCGCTTTCACGACGAGGTGCGCGGCCTCGCGGCGCGGGTGGCGCTGGTGCCGTGGGTGGCTTCGCGCGCCGGGGCTCGCCTCGACCTCTTCGCGACCCCATGATTTTTCCTGCGTCCGTTTTGAACGGGCACCGTCTTCGTGTGCAGGAGATCGACGACCATGGAAGAGACGACGAAGGATGATGTTCGCAACGCGGTGCGCGCCCAGTACGGTGCGGTGGCGCGGAGCTCGGGGTGTTGCGGCAGCGGCGGCGCCGAGGCGAGCCTCGCGCTGGGCTACTCGGCCGACGACCTGGCCGCGGTGCCCGACGGTGCGAACCTCGGCCTCGGCTGCGGAAACCCGCAGGCCATCGCGGCGCTGAAGCCCGGCGAGACGGTGCTCGACCTCGGCGCCGGCGGCGGCTTCGACTGCTTCCTCGCGGCGCGACAGGTGGGTCCCGCGGGGCGCGTCGTGGGCGTCGACATGACCCCGGAGATAGTGACCAAGGCGCGGGCCAACGCCGCGCGCGTGGGTGCGACGAACGTGTCGTTCCGCCTCGGCGAGATCGAGCATCTGCCGGTGGGCGACGGCACCGTCGACGTGATCCTGTCGAACTGCGTGATCAACCTCAGCCCCGACAAGGGCGCGGTCTTCGAGGACGCCTTTCGCGTGCTGAAGCCCGGTGGGCGTCTCGCCATCTCCGACGTGGTGCTCCTCGCGGCGCTGCCCGAGGCTCTCGCGTCGCAGATCGCGGCGCTCACGGGGTGCGTCGCGGGGGCCGCGAGCGTCGAGACGCTGCGAGCCCTTCTTCGTGTCGCCGGCTTCGAGGACATTCGCATCACGCCGAAGCCCGAGAGCGCGGACTTCATCCGCACGTGGCTGCCCGACTCCGGAGCCGAGAAGTACGTGGCGTCGGCGACGATCGAGGCGACGAAGCCCGGCGGCGCCGCGAAGGCGTGCTGCGCTCCTGGCTGCTGCGCGTGAACGCCGAGGCCCCCGCGTACCTGGCCCTGCGCGACGGCCTGCGCCGTTACGTCTCGCGCCGCGTGCGCCCCGCCGACGTCGATGACGTGGTCCAAGACATCCTTCTCCGCATGCACGAGCGGGCCGGCGACCTGCGCGACGAGGCGCGGCTCCCGGGCTGGGCGTTTCGCGTCGCGCACACCGTCGTCGTCGATCATCACCGCGCGCGGCGCCCGGAGCCCGGGGCTCCCATGACGTCCGACGACGCTCCACCGGAGCCCGTCGACGCGACTGACGACGATGCGGGGAACGTGAACGAGGTGGTGGCGGGCTGGCTGCGTCCGATGCTCGCGCTGCTGCCCGAGGAGTACGCCGAGGCGCTCACGCAGGTCGACGTCGAGGGCGTGTCGCAGCGCGAGTACGCCGAGCGCGCGGGGCTGTCGGTGTCGGGCGCGAAGTCGCGGGTGCAGCGCGGCCGTCGCATGCTCGAAGAGGTCGTGCGCGCGTGCTGCCACCTCGAGCTCGACGCCCGGGGCAACGTCATCGCGTACGAGCGGCGGAACTGCGCGTGCGGGACCGAAGGGGACCGAAGGGACGGGGGTAGGAAAGTAGTTTGTGCGACAGCTGGGCGCGACACGCCGCTGCGCTCGCCGAAATGCTTGAAATCAGGGTGTTCGGCGCCCGGCTGCGACGAAGGACGCCGTTTCCTACTTTCCTACCCCCGTCCCGCCCCTGCGAGACCGCTCAGGGGCAGTCGTGCCACACGACGTTCGACGCGCTGCCGGTCTCGCCGTGGCGATCGACCACCGAGTCGGGGCTGATGTTCAGCGCCGTCGTCGTGCGCACGCCGCAGTTGAAGGTGCCGTGGGTGTTCCACTGCGTGACGGGGTTGGCGAAGAGCTGCACCGGGTGCGCGACGGTGCCGCCGCCCTCGACGTTGATCCCCTGCAGCGCGCCGCGGACGGTGTTCGCGGTGATGATCCCGCCGGTGATGTTCACCGACCGGTACCAAGGGTGCGGACCGACCTCGATGCCGAAGTGGCAGCGCCCGGTGCTGCAGTCGATGCGGTTGGCCGTGACCGTCGCGCCGGTGAAGTCGCCGTGCGTGCCGCCGTTGAAGTTGTCGAGCATGAGCGCGCCGAAGGCGTCCTGCAGCGTCTGCGTCATGGCGTTGTCGCGGAACGATGCGTTGCGCGCGCCCCCAGAAATGAAGCCGATGTCGCTGTTGTCGGCGAAGGTGCAGCGCTCGACGCGGGCGCGGTCCGACTGCAGCAGCGTGAGGCCGTCGCTCCAGAGGTTGCGCGTCGCGTGGTCGCCGTTGCCCGCGAAGGTGCTGTCGGTGATCGTCGCGTCGTCGCCGCGCCACTCGAAGCCCGTGCCGCAGAGCGCGCGCATCGAGACGGAGTTCGTGAACGCGCAGTGCGTGCAGCCCGCCGCCGAGGCGTTGAAGCCGTTGCGGTTGTTGCCCGCGGCGCACCGCTGCGCAGCCATGGACGTCGTGCGCGCGGCGCGGTTGCCGTCGAGCACGAGGTGGTCGAGGGTGACGCCGTCGACGGTGCCGATGGCCACGAAGCCGCTCGCCACGTCGAGCGTCGCGCTCGCGCGCAGCACCGCGCACGCCGTCCCCGCCGCGCACGGTAGCGCCCCCATGGCGAGCGCCGCGGTGCGCAGCGTGATGGGGCGCGTGATGGAGAGCTGACCGTCCATCAGGTACGTGCCCGCGGGGAGGTCGAGGGTGCCGCCGGAGGGCGTCGCGTCGACGCAGCGCTGCAGCCCCGCCGCCGCGCCGGTGGTGCCGCCGATGTCGACGGTGACGCCGGGGCACAGCTCCACGCGCCGGGCCATGGCCTGCACCAACACGTTCGCCGCCGTGCTGTCCTGCGGGATCCAGCGCACGCCCTCGTCGACGAGGCCCCAGGTGAAGGCGTAGCTGCCCGGATCCATGGGCGCCGTCACGACGAAGGGGATCGTCACGGCGCTGCCCGCGGGCACCGACGGCACCGGGAGCGCGAAGCGGTTCGTGCCCCACGTCGCGTTGTCGCGCGGACCCTCGGCGCCGAGCTTGATGCCCGTCGCAGCCCCGACGTTCGACGCCACGGTCCAAGGGTGTCCGGAGCAGTTCGCGAAGGTCACCGACACCGCCACGCGCGCGCCCGGCGCCACCGGCGAGGGCGGGGCTGCGACGGTGCGAAACGACGCCTCGGGAGCGCCCGCGGGGCACGTCACCGACGAGAGGCACGCCGCCCCCACGCACACC
>CAIMWA010000033.1 GCA_903845045.1 uncultured delta proteobacterium
GACTCTTCCGGCCTCCCTGCCCCCACCTGTGTGGGGGCGGGGCCGGGGGTGGGGGCTCGCGCCCGGGGGCGCGCCCGGGGGTCGGGGCTCACGGCCAGGCTGGCAGCCCCACTCCCCGTTGCCATATGAACACTCGTTCAGTACCCTCGACCCGTGTCCTCCCCGGCCGTCGACCTTCGGCTCCAGGAAGCGCGCCGGGCGCTCCGCGACGCGTCGGCACAGCTCGGCCTCGTGGCGCCGCCGCAGCCCGGGCGCACGCAGCGCACGCACGTGCCGACGGGGGTGCCGGGGCTCGACGCGTTCCTGGGTGGGGGGCTGCCCCGGGGGCGGGTGAGCGAGCTGACCGGGGGGCGGTCCTCGGGGCGCATGGCGGCGCTGCTGCACCTTCTCGGGAGCGCCACCGCCGCGGGCGAGCCCGCCGCGCTGGTGGACGTCCCCGACGCCCTCGACGCCGACGGGCTCGCGCCGGAGGAGTGCGCGCGGCTGCTCTGGGTGCGCCCGGGGACGCTGCGCACGGCCCTGCGCTGCGCCGACGTGATCCTCGACGGGGGTGGCTTCGCGGTGGTGGCGCTCTACCTCGCCGGCGTCGACGCCGAGCGAGCGGGCGGCCGCAGCATCCCCGCGTCGGCGTGGACGCGCCTCGTGCAGCGCGCCGAGAAGGCCTCGACGGCGCTGCTCGCGGTGACCGACGGGTCCGACCCCCGGATGCGCCCCGGCGCCCACGCCGCCGTGGGGCTCGAGGTGCGCCGCCGCCGCGCCCACTGGCTCGGGGAGGGCGGGCTCCTCGACGGGGCCGAGCTCGAGCTGCGCGTGCTGCGCGCCCGGGGCGCCCAGGCAGGCCACGGCATCTTCACCCTCGGGGGCAGCCCCTGACCGGTGCGTCGCCGCGCTTCGCCTTCCTGCGCGTGCACGACCTGCCGCTGGCCGCGCAGGTGCGCGTGGAGCCCGCCCTCGCGGACCTCCCCGTGGCCGTGCTCGACGTCGCCCAGGACCCGTCCCGCGCCGGCGCGCTGCCCCCGGGGCACGGCACCGCCACGGTGATCGCGTGCACCGCTTCGGCCCGCGCGCTGGGGGTGCTCTCCGGCCAGACCGGCCACCACGCCCGCGCCGTCGCACCGGACCTGCGGTTCCGCGGGCGCTCCGCGGACCTCGAGGCCCGCGCCCGGGACGCCCTCTTCGACGCCGCCTCGGGGCTGGCCGCCCGGGTGGCCCCGGCGCCCGACGGGGTGTTCCTCGATGCTGCGGAGCTCTCGGCGCTGCACGCCTCCGAGGCGGCCCTCGGCGCGGCCCTGGCGGCGGCGGCGCAGCGCGTGGGGCTCCCGGTGCGCGTGGGCATCGCGGGGAGCCTCGAGGTCGCGGCGGTGGTCGCGCGCAGCCCCGGCGTGACCGTGGTGCTGCCGGGCGAAGAACGGAGGCACCTGGCGCGGCTTCCCCTCGAGGCCCTCGACCTCTCCGACGAGCTGCGCGGGGACCTGCGGCGCTTCGGCGTCACCCGGGTGTCCGAGCTGGCCGCGCTGCCCCTCGACGCCACGGGGCTGCGCCTCGGCGACGAGGGCGCCCAGGCCGTGCGGCTGGCGCGGGGCGAGGGCAGCACGGTGCTGCTCCCGCAGGCCCCCCCGGTGCGCATCGAAGAGGGCGTGGACCTCGAGTGGGAGGTGGACACCCTCGAGCCCCTGTTCTTCGTGCTGCGCCGGCTCCTCGATGCGCTGCTCGCGCGCCTGGTGTGCCGCAACCTCGCCTTCGGGGGGCTGCAGCTCGCGTTTGCCCTGGCCTCGGGTCGCCGCGAGGAGCGCACGCTGCCCTTGGCGGTGCCCACGCGGGACGTGCCGTCGCTCTTCGGGCTGCTGCGCGCGGCGCTGGAGAAGCAGCCTCCGCCGGCGGCGGTGCGGTCGCTGCGCATCGCGGCGCTGCCCCGGGCACCGCGCACGACGCAGCTAGGTCTCTTCGACCCGCCCGGTCCCGCGCCGGAGCGTCTCGCGCTGACCCTCACGCGCCTCGCGGCGCTGGCGGGCGAGGGCAACGTGGGGTCCCCGGCGGCCGCCGACGGGCACCGTCCGCACGCCGTGGAGGTGCACGCCTACGCGCCGCCGCGGACACCCCGGGAGCCGCCGTCGGTGCCTCGTCCGCTCGCGCTGCACGTGCTGCGTCCGCCCCGGGAGCTGGTGGTGGCCGTGGGGGCCGACGGGCGTCCCGCGGCGGTGCACGCGACGGGGCTGCGCGGGCGCGTGCGGGCGTGCGGCGGCCCGTGGCGCGCCGAGGGGGCGTGGTGGGGCGAGGCGTTCACCCACGACGGCTGGGACGTCGCCCTCGACGACGGCGGGCTCTACCTGCTCGCGCACGACCCCGTGGCCGACCGATGGTGGCTCGACGGCATCTGGGAGTGATGCTCCAGAAGTAGGCACCGCCCCCGGCGCCGACGTATCGTGCCCGCGAAGGGTTGGAGCCCATGGAACGGACCGGCGACAGCGACCCGGCGACGGACACTTGGAAGAGCCTCACGGACCCGCCGGCGGCGCGCCCCTCGCTGCGCGCCCTGGCCCAGCTCATCGAGGTCACCGCGGAGCAGCAGCAGGCCGTGTCCGAGCAGGTGCTCACGGCGCGCCGCGACGTCCCCACCGCCGACGAACTCGTGGAGCTCGTGGACCTGCTCGAGGTCGACGCGAAGTCCGTGGCGCCTTCGCCCGGCCCCGTCGCCTCGGAGGCGCCGGCCCGCATCGCCGCCGAGGTGATGCCGACGATCCCCCCGGCCGCGCGGCTGCCCGACATGGAGGCGGCGCCGGTGTCCATCGCGCCGAGCGACGTCGCGTCCATGGCGCCTCCGGAGCAGCTCGGTGCGTCGCCGAGCGAGGTGCCGACGCGCGAGGTGATGCCGTCGACGCTGCCGCAGCCCACGGCGTCACGGATGCCGCCGCCGCCCGGATCCACCATCAACATCCACACCCTCGAGGACCTGGTCAGCCAGAACCAGTGGACCAAGGTGTGCGAGATCCTCGGCGCGCCGGAGAACCAGGGAAAGCTCCCGGTGGGCCTCGCGTTCATCTACGCCATCGCGCTCAACGAGATCCGCGTGCCTGGGAGCACCGTCGACAAGCGCGCACCGGACATCGAGCGCATCGCCCAGCGCTGCATCTCCGTGATGCTCGGCACGGACCCCAAGGGCCAGCTCACGCAGATCATCGCCAAGCGCCTCATGCGCCGCAATTGGCGCACCGCCCCGGCGCCGCCCGCGCGCACGTCGATCCTGCTGCTCATCGCGGCGCTGGCCGTCGGGAGCTTCGTGGGCTTCCTCCTCGGCCCGGGGCACGACTGGTTCAAATCGATGTAGGTTCGAGCGTCGAGCGCCACCACAGGCCCTCGAGGCGATCGATCACCCGGCGCACCAGCTCGCGAGGGGTCGAAGACTCGGCGAGGGCCCCGGTGACCCACGTCGCCCAGCGCGGATCGTCCACGTCGCCGCGCACCTTGGCGTGCGTCGCCCGCACGCGGAACGCGAGCACCACCTTCTGCGCCGCGTCGAGCTCCGGCACCTGCACCGGGCGCGTCATGGTGATGCGACGGCGCAGCATCGCGGCGTCCTCGCTGGGGAGCACGGTGCGCTGCTCGACCACGTCGGCGAGGAGCTCGTCGGCCTCGGCGCGCAGCGACACCAGCGACTCCGGCGTGATCGCCAGCACCACGCAGCTCCCGGGCAGCGTGCCGCCGCAATAGAACGACAGCGACCGAAGGGCCGCACGACGCTGCGCCGGCGTGAGGCCGCGGTAGAGGTTCTCGGCCTCGTCGATGAGGATCATCGGTCCGCGGCAGTCGTCCATGCGCCCGAGGAGCTCGAGCCAGAGCTGCAGGCGCTGATAGGCGTCCTTGCGGTACGTCGACGTGCCCACGCGCTCGGCGAGGTCCGCCGCGCCCAGGAAGCTCTCGAGCGCCGAGCCTGCCGACGTGCTGCGCGCCACCCGCGACAGGGCCTTGCGCGCCGCGATGGAGGCGTCGCCGGTCTCCCGCGCGATCTCGTCGAGGGCCGCGCGAAGCCCGGTCAGCGCCGCCGGGGAGCGCGTCCACGCCGCGAGGCGGTCGAGGGCGCTGGGCGAGCCGGGCAGCGGGAGCACGGCCTGGTCGAGCATGCGCCGCAGGTGGCGCTGCGGGTTCCCGAGGTCGGCGTCGAGGTGCTCCATCGCGAGGCGGAACACCGGACGCCGCTCGGCCAGCGCGCGCGCCGTGGTGTGCATCAGGAGATGCGACTTGCCCGCGCCGTAGACCCCGGTCACCAGCGCGAACACCGCGCTCTCGAGCGCCGCGTGCCGAAAGAGCTCGGAGATCGTGGCGTCGATGCGCTCGTGCCCGACGCTCATGGAGACCTCGGGATCTGCAGGGGGGAGCCCGTGCGAGGCGCGCATCACCGCGCGCAGCGACGAGGCCGCGTCGCGCGACGGCGGGCGCACCGGCGGGAGCTCGCCCTGGCCGTTCCAGTGCGACGGCGGCGCGAGGTCCACCAGCGCGCGGTGCGGCGGCGGAAAGATGCCGTCGAAGGTCCCGTGCGCCAGCACGCGCGTCGCCAGCGGGCGGAACGCCGTGATGGCCCGCGGACCGTCGAAGAGCGTCGGCGCCCCGCTCACCCACACCTGCGCCGCCGAGAGGCCGCGTCCGCCGTCGGCGTTGTCGACGAGCTCCCGGAGCACCGTGAAGCTCCCGTCGCGACGCGCCGGCGAGAGCCGCGTGAGCACCTCGGCGCCCTCGAGGATCACCAGCACCCCGCGGTGCCCGAGCACCCGCACGAGGCGCGCGAACTCGCCGAGCGCCCGCCGCGCCGTCGCCGGCGTCAGCGCCGACAGCGACACGCCACGGTCTGCGGTGCGCGAGAGCTCCGTGCCCGCGAGCCACGCGTCGAGGCGCGCGGCGGTGCGCCCACCCGAAGCGACGTGATCGCGGCTCAGCAACGACAGGTCGCCCGCGGCCCCGGAGGCCTCGAGCGCCGCATCGAAGGCCGCCAGCGCCGCAGGCACGCCCGCGTGGGAGCGCCCGAACTGGTCCAGCACCGCGGCCCAGCCCCGGCGCTGCGACGACAAGCGCGGCGCGCGGAGGGACAGCAGAAGCGCCCGAACCACACCATCGAGGGTGTCGAAGCAGCGGTCCTCGTGGACGTTGGCGCGGGCCACGACGAAGCCCCGGTCCAGCGCTGACTCCACCAGCGGATCGAAGAAGCCCGCGGCCTCGCCGGGGCGGCGGCAGCGCGCGAAGAGCACCTCGGCGGCGTTGGCAGCGGCCACGTCCTCGAGCCCCTGCAACGATGCGCGGAGCAGCGCC
>CAIMWA010000034.1 GCA_903845045.1 uncultured delta proteobacterium
AGGGCGAGGGCGCGGGCGAGCTCGGCGCCGAGGGCCGGCGCGAGGTCCGGGCGGAGCGCGCGCAGCAGCGCGGCGGTCTCGGCGGGCGACGTCTCCGATCGGTGGGCCCAGCTCCGGGGCTTGGCCGGGAGCGCGAACGGTACGAGCGCGTCGACGGCGAGCGCTCCGAGGGCGAAGACGTCCGACGCGGCAGTGACGACGCCGGCGTCGGTGAGCTGCTCCGGAGCTCGCGCGTGCAACGGGAGCGCATCCGCTGGGCGCAGCGTGCGCAGGGCGCCGAGGCCGAAGTCGAGCACCGCCACGTCCCAGCGACCGCCGGCGCCCGCCGGGGTGAGCAGCACGCATCGCGGGTCCATCCGCCCATGCAGCACCGCTGCGCCCGCGAGGACACGCTGCCGATGGGCAACGGCCACCGCCGCGCACGCACCGTCGACGATGCTCGCGACCTCACCGAGGCCGGGCCAGCGGAGCGACCCGCGGTGCTCGTCGCACCACGCCGCGAGCGTCGCTCCGTCGGCGGGCTCGTAGACGACGAAGGGCTCGCCGCCGTCGGTGCCGTGGGCCCGCATCGGGACGATGGCCGCGTGGCGCAGGGGCTCGAGCGCGCTCGCGGCGGCCTCGAAGGCGTCGAGCTCGTGCGCGGCGACGGCGCCCGGTAGCGAGACGATCACCGCCGCGTCGCGGTCGCCGTGGTCGCGGGCGTCGAAGGCCGCGCCGAGACCCCAGGCGGTCCTGGGAGCGAGGAGCGTGAACCGCGCGCGCGGGACCTTCGGCATGCGAGCCCCGACGGGTACGCCCCTTCGCCGCGGGTGTCACGAGCTTCGCGCTGCGGCGCCGACGTCGCGCCGTGGAGCCGAGAGCGTTGCCTCGGCGCCACGCGGGCTCGTAGGCTGCCCGTCGATGTCCTGGCCTTCGAAGACGATGCTTCGGGATGCGCTGACGGCGCACCTCGCGGACGAATTGCAGCGTGCGACGGCGGCGCACCGCGAGACGCACGCCGGCGCCACGCACTCCGAGGCGCGCCCCGAGGGCTCCAAGGACACCCGCGCCCTCGAGCAGAGCTACCTCGCGCGAGGCCAGGCGATGCGCGCCGAGGAGCTTCGCCTGGCGATCGCCGAGGTCGCGCGCATGCCCGTCGAGGCCCTCGCCGACGACGCTCCCGCGCAGCCCGGCGCGCTGCTCCGCGTCCGCGAGGACGACGTCGAGCGCACGGTGTGGCTTGCGCTGCACGGCGGGGGCCTCGTGCTCGCGGGCGGCACGGTGCTGGTGGTGACGCCGGTGTCGCCGCTGGGCCGCGCCATCGTGGGCCAGTGCGCCGGAGACGTGTGCGAGCTCGCGGCTGGGAGCCGCATGCGGGAGATCGAGATCGTCGCCGTGCGGTGACGCCCGTCGGACCCGGTCACCCCGCGTCGGGCGACCCGTCGGCGGCCTTCACGGCGGCGAGCTCGCGGCGCACTTCGCTCATGTCGAGGGACGTCGCCTTCGCGACGAGCTCGTCGAGCGCCGCCGCCGGGAGCATCCCCGACTCCGCGAGCAGCAGGATGCCGTCGCGGAACACCATCAGCGTCGGGATCGCGCGGATCTGCAGCGCCCCCGCGAGCCCCTGCTCGGCCTCGGTGTCGACCTTCGCCCACGTCACGCCGGGGTGCTTCTCCGAGGCCTTCTCGAAGATCGGGCCGAACGCTCGGCACGGCCCGCACCAGCTCGCCCAGAAATCCACGAACACGATCCCTTCCTTCTCGATCGTCGACTGGAAGGTCTCGCCGGTCATCGCTACGGTCGCCATCGCACGCACTCTCCTCTGCGCCGTCGGAGCCACGGCGCGTCGCCTAGGGTTCGCAGCCTCGCACGAAGGCCCGGGCCTGCGCACCGTCGGCCTCGCTCGGACCTTCGCTTGTGAGCGGACCGCCCGGTCCGTTACGGTCGCGGCCATGAAGCGCTTGCTCTTGTGCGGGGTGCTGGCGTCGGCGTGCGGTTCGCGCGCGAACACGCTGCTCCTCCTCGACACCGACTCCGGCGTGGCCCCCCTCGACGGAGGCGCGGACCCCGGCGATCGCGCGTCCCCCGTCGACGCCGGGACCAAGCCCACGGACGGCGCCGTGCTCGCCGATGGAACCGCCAACGACACCGGAGCTCCGGTGGATGCCGGGGTCATCGACGCCGGACCGCCGGTGCCGTGCCGTTCGGACCTGATGTGCTCGACGACGAACCAGGTGTGCGACACCGTCGGCGGCGTCTGCGTCGACTGCGTGCACACGGCGGACTGTCTGGGCGACGGCCAGAGCTGCATCGACCACCGCTGCGTCTCCGGCACCGACGCCGGTCCGCCGCCCATCGACGTGGGCCCGCCGGTGGACCTGGGTCCCCCCGTCGACACGGGCTTTCCCATCGACACCGGACCGCCGGTGGACGTGCCGGTGATCCTCGACGCCGGCGCCGGCGCGACGCTGGTGACGGGCCTCGGCGGAGCCTCGGGCTTCGGCGCGAACTGCGTCGGTCCCGCCGACGACTCGGCGTTCAGCACGGTCATGGGCGACGCGGGAACGCTGCCCTTCGCGATCTCCTTCGGCGCGGGCTTCGTGGGCGGCGTGACGCTCGGGGCGCAGAACTTCCCGAGCTTCTTCCTCAACACCAACGGCAACCTGTCCTTCGGCAGCCCGTTCACGACGTACACGTCGCAAGCGTTCCCGGCGTCGTCGGTGACGGTGCCGATCATGGCGCCGTTCTGGGCCGACGTGGACACGCGCGGAGCCACCGGCACCGACGGCTCGGTGTGCTTCGCCGTCGAGCCCTCGCGCGTCGTCGCGACGTGGTTCCGCGTGGGCTACTTCGCGATGCACACGGAGCGCGTGAACTCGTTCCAGGTGATCCTCACGCCGGCGGCCTCGGCGCGCGGCGACGTCGACGTCGAGTTCCGCTACTCGCTCTGCCAGTGGACCACCGGCGACGCGTCGGGCGGCACCGGCGGCCTCGGCGGCACCCCCGCGCAGGCCGGCTTCGACTTCGACGCCACGCATTTTCTGTCGCTCCCGGGCTCGCTCACGGCGTCCGTGCTCAACCTCTGCGCCACATCGAACGTCGGCATCCCCGGCGTCTGGCGCTTCCAGGTCCGCGGCGGGACGCCCCGCAACGCGATGTGACGGGGCACCTCCCGGCGGCGCGCGAAGCGGTCTAGGGTACGCACCATGGCAGGCAACGGCGGCGGTGGCTGGGGCAACAACCCCTATGGCGGTCCGGGCGGCGGAGCGCCCGGTGGATTCGGTCCTCCCGGTGGCTTCGGCGCACCTCCTGGCGGCGGCTACGGCGGCCCCCCGGGTGGCTTCGGCGCGCCTCCGGGCGGTGGCTACGGCGGCCCTCCTGGGGGTTTTCCCCCGCCCCCCGCGGGCATGGGCGGCGGCTACGGCGCCCCCCCGGGAGGCTTTCCGCAGCAGGGCTTCGGCGGCCCCGGCGGCTACAACGCGCCGCCGCAGAAGTCGGGCAAGGCGGGGCTCGTCATCGGCATCGTCGTGGGCGTCTTCGCGCTGCTGTGCGTGGGCGCCGGCGTCGCGGGCTACCTCGCGAACCAGCGCGACCAGCAGACCTACGGAGCGCTCCGGGAGGCCTGCAACGGCCACGGCGTGCCCGGCGCGCGGATGTACAACCCCGCCACGCCCCCGCACCGCGTCGTCGGCGTGGCGCGTACCGCCGCCGGCGGCGACTGGAGCATCAAGATGTCGCTCGTGCGCAGCCCGCGCCGCGCCGACAGCGTCGCGAACACCGACATCGTCATGTGCGTCGAGCCCGAGGTCGAGGTGCCCCTCGGCACCTGCGAGGTGTGGTCGACGCGCAACGGCGTTCGCGTCGCCGGCAGCACGCGCAACTACCCGCGGGTGCAGGTGCAGCGCCCGGTGCGGCTCGTCTCCGCGCAGACCGGCGTGACGCTGAACCAGACGGTGCTCATCGGCGGCGTCCCCGCGGCGTGCAGCACGAGCTTCGGGCGCCGCGGCACCGCCAGCGACTTCCGCGGCAGCAGCCCCGACGACGACGAGACCGAGCCGTACCTCGCCCCGCTGCTCGACCGCTGACCCCGGGTCAGCGCCTCCCGTACCGCTCCACCAGCGTTGCGTGCAGCACGTCGACCTGGGCCTCGAGGGCCGCGCGGTCGCCGTCGTTCTCCACCACCCACGTCGCCACCGCGCGCTTCTCGGCCAGGGGCCACTGCGCGTCGATGCGCGCCTGCGCCTCGGCCTCGGTGAGCCCGTCCCGCGCCACGATGCGCGCGCGCTGCACGTCGGGCGACGCGCTCACCACGACGAGGGCGTCGAACATCTTCCAGGCGCCGTTTTCGACGAGCAGCGCGGCCTCGTAGAGGCCAAAGGGGTGGCCCTCGGTGTCGAGGTCCGCGAAGCGCCCGGCGCTCCACGCCGCGATGCGCGGGTGCAGGATCTTCTCCAGCGCGGACCGCCTCGCCGCATCGCCGAAGACCACCGCGCCGAGGCGCTTGCGGTCGAGGGAGCCATCGTCGGCGAGCACGTCGTCGCCGAAGGCCGCGACCACCGCCGCGAGGCCCTCGGTGCCCGGCGCCACCACCTCGCGGGCGCCCCGGTCCGCGTCGACCACGGGCACGCCGCGGGCTGCCATCGCCGCCGCGACGGCGCTCTTGCCGCACGCGATGCCCCCGGTGAGTCCGACGACGACCATGATGGCCGGGTGATACCGCAGTCGCGGGTTTCTCGCGCGGCGCGTGCGGCGAAGGTACGGTGCCGCACGAGAGCGGTGAACGACCCCACGGACCCTCCTCACAACCCGGTGATCCACGTCGACTTCACGCGCGGGCGGCGCGTCGAGGAGGCCGTGCTCCGCCCGGCGCCGGACCAGCCACCGGGCACCGACACCGTCGCGCGGCTGTTCACCGCCCGCGAGGTCGCCGAGATCCTGAAGATCAAGGTCGGGCGCCTCGGCAACTGGGAGCGCAACGGCCTCGTCGCGCCGAGCGCGCACAGCGGCAAGCGCCGCGCGTACACCTTCGCCGACCTTCTCGCCGCCAAGCGCGTGCTCAAGCTCGTGGGCGACGGCGTCTCGCCGCGGATCATCCGCAAGGCCGTGGAGTCGCTGCGCAGCGTCGACCCGGGGATGGCGCAGCCGGTCACCGACGCCCGCATCGGCGCCGAGGGGCACCAGCTCGTCGCGCGGCACGACGGCGTCCGCTTCGACCCGGTGACGGGCCAGCGGCTCCTCGACTTCGAGGTCGGCGAGCTCCGCGCCGACGTGGTGCGCACGCTGCGTCCGAAGCCTTCGCGGCGGCAGCGCGACGCGTACGCGCTGTACCTCGAGGGCCTGCGCCTCGACGAGGAGGAGACCACCCGCGACCGCGCCGAGCAGGCCTACCGCAAGGCCATCGAGCTCGACCCGCGGCTCGCGACGGCGCTCACGAACCTCGGCAACCTGCGCCTCGTGGCCGGCGATCGCGACGAGGCCGAGGCCATGTACCGCCGGGCCCTCGCGGCGGACCCGTCGCAGGCCGAGGCGCCTTACAACCTCGCGTATTTGCTGGTCGAGCGAGGCGCCCACGAAGAGGCGGTGCCGCTCTTCGAGCGCGCGCTGACGTTGAAGCCCGACTTCTCCGAGGCGCACTTCAACCTTGCCATGGCGCTCACCGAGCTCGGGCGAGCGCTCCACGCCCGGCCGCACTGGCAGCGCTACCTCGCCCTCGACCCCAAGGGTCCGTGGGCGGCCATCGCGCGGCAGCACCTGCACGGTCCGGAGGCCTGACCGGTGTCCGCGAAACGCTTGCGGAGCGGGGCCCCGCACGCGCACGATGGCGCCATGCAGGCGCGCGGCGGACGCTGGTGGATCGGAGTGGCCCTCCTCTCGGTGTCGTGCTCCGACGGGGGCAGCACCGACGTGGTGAATCCCGGCTTCGACGGCGGCGGCACGGTGCTCCCCGGCGACGACAGCGGCACACCGAAGAGCGACGCGGGCGCCACCGGCATGGACGCCGGCCCCTCGTGCCGCACCGTGGACGACTGCGCCGGTCCCGACGTGTGCACCAACGCCCAGGCGTGCCGGGCGGGGCACTGCGTCGTCGTGGGCGGTCCGGCGAGCTGCGACGACGGCGTGGCGTGCACCGACGACACCTGCGATGCGACGCAGGGGCGCTGCGGCCACGCGCCCAACGATTCCCGCTGCGGTCACGGGCAGTACTGCTCGTCGACGACGAGCTGCGAGGACGTGGTGCCGTGCACCGCCGACGGCGACTGCGCGCACGTTCCCGGTGATGCGTGCACGGGCACGTACACCTGTGACACGGCCCACGGTCGCTGCGTGCGCGGCGCCTCGCACGACTGCTCCGACGGCGACGCGTGCACCGTCGACACCTGCGCGATCTCCGGCGGAGCGCCGATGTGCGCGCACCGCCCCGCGGACACCGCCAGCGACCCTGCGAACTGCGGAGCCTGCGGCAACGCGTGCGCGAGCGGTCCGCATCAGACGACGACGTGCTCCGGGGGCGCGTGCATGTACACCTGCACGTCGGGCTTCGCGGACACGGACCACATGCCGTCGAACGGCTGCGAGTGCCTGCCGGGCGCCACCGACGCGCCGGACCTCGCGTTCGCCGACACCAACTGCGACGGCATCGACGGCGACGCCTCGCGCGCGATCTTCGTGTCGCCCAACGGCAACGACGCCGGCGACGGCTCCATGGATCACCCGAAGCGCACGCTGACCGCCGCGGTCACCGCCGCCGCGCATGCGTCGCCGGTGCGCTCGGTCTACGCCGCCATCGGCATCTACGCCGAGGACCTCGTGGTCCCGGCGGCGGTGAGCATCTACGGCGGCTACCTCGACGCGCGGGGCTGGGTGCGCACGCGCGACAACGTCACCGTCGTGCGGACGGGCCCCGACGGCATGACCGTGCGCGGCGTGAACGCTGCGATGAGCCTGCAGCTCGTCGTGGTGCAGTCGACGGCCGCGACGATGCCCGGCGCCAGCGCGTACGCCCTGCGCGTCGTCGGGTCGTCGGGTCCCGTGGCCCTCGAGGGCTGCGCGCTCTTCGCGGGCGACGGCGCCAGCGGCACCGCGGGCACCGCGGGCGGTCGTGGGAGCGACGGCGCGGCGGGCGGCGGTGCCTCCGGCGCGACCCCGGGCC
>CAIMWA010000035.1 GCA_903845045.1 uncultured delta proteobacterium
CGCCGCCGCCGCCGACGCCGTCGCCGCTGGAGCTGTGCCCTCCGAGGCCGCCCGCAGCGAACGCGACGGGCGCGCCGCCGATGAGGATCACGCTGCTCCCGCCGCCGCCCGCGCCGCCGTAGCCGCCGCTGCCGTTGCCTCCGCCACCGCCTCCGAACCAGCCCGCGCCACCGCCGCCGCCGCCGCCGGCGCCGCACGGCTCGCCGTAGCCGCCACCGCCGCCGACGGTCACCGCGAGCACGGCGCCGACGGGGAGCGAGAACGACCCCGTCGCGGTGCTTCCGTTGGCGCCGCCGGGCGTCGAGAAGCCCGAGCCGCCGCCGCCGCCGACCATCGCGTAGGTGCCGGTGATGGCGACGCCGTAGGGGTTCGTGATCGTCTGCGCCGTCGTGTACGCGCGGGTGCAGTGCACCGGCATGAGCGAGCAGGTCCCCGCGAGGCAGACTCGCCCCGTAGGGCACGCGAGGTTGCACATGCCGCAGTTGAGCGGATCGCTCTGCACGGCGGTGCACGCCCCGCGGCAGACGACCTGGCCCGCAGGGCACGCGCACACGCCGGCGGTGCACGTCTGGCCGGTGACGCACGCGTTGCCGCACGCGCCGCAGTTGTTCACGTCGGTCTGCAGCGCGGTCTCGCAGCCCGTCGACGCCATGTGGTCGCAGTCCTGGTAGCCGGCCTGGCACGCGACGATGGCGCAGTGATCGCCGGAGCAGGTCCCGCTCGCATGGGCGACGGCGCACGTCGTGCCGCACGCGCCGCAGTTCAGCGGGTTGTCGATGGTGCCCGTCTCGCAGCCGTTCTCGAGGTTGCCGTCGCAGTCGCCGTAGCCCGTGGTGCAGTGGTTCACGCACGCTCCGGCGGCGCAGGTCGGCGCCGAGTGGGCGGTGCTGCACGCATGGGTGCACGACCCGCAGGTGGTCGCGCCGGTGGTGGTATCGGTGCACATCCCGGAGCAGCACGACTGGCCCGTGGCGCAGCCGTGCGTCGCGTTGCAGCCGGGGACGCACGCCCCCATGACGCAGAGCGTGCCGGCCATGCACGTCGCGTCCGAGAGGCAGCCGACGCAGGCGTGGCGCGCGGTGTCGCAGAGCATGCCGGCGTCGCCGCCGACGCAGTCGGAGCCGTTGCGGCAGCCCGTCACGCAGCGGTGCGAGGGGTCGCAGTACGATCCCGTGGGGCACGCGTCGCTCGTCGGAATGCACTGCACGCAGTACCCGCTCACGACGTCGCAGACAGGGCTTCCGGTGGTCGCGGCGCAGTCGGTGTCGCGGCGGCAGCTCGTGCGCACGTCGGGCGCGACGAAGACGTCGACGATGTCCGGCGCGGGCGTGTCCGTGAGCGCCGCGTCCATGGCCGGGGCATCCGTCGCGGGCGCGTCCATCTCCGAGGCGTCGCCGGGCGCAGGCGTGTCCGTCGTGGCAGGCACGTCGCCCACCGCGGCGTCGTCACCGCCCGCGTCCACGTCGGCGTCGCCCGGCGGCAGCTTCGACTCGTCGACGGGCGTCGTGTCGTCGGTGGCGCCGGCGTCGATGGGGCCGGTGGTGTTCGCGGTGGAGCCGAAGCAGCCGGAGAGCACCGCCAGAGCGGCAAGAACGAGGGTTGGACGTGCGAGCATCGGGGTCTCCTGATCGTGGGCGATCGACCCGGGAGGCTATCAGCGATCGCGGACCTGCGTCGCGACGATCCTCGCGCGGGCGAGCGACGTCAGTGAGCGGCGGAGCGCGCGTGCGTTCGAACGCGGAGACCGTCGCCCTTCTGGCGCAGCGTGACCGCCGGCGCGAGCTCGAGGCGCTCGCCGGGCAGCAGCTCGACGCGAAAGCGCTGCACGATCATCGCGAGCAGCAGCGTCGCCTCCATCATCGCGAAGTGGTTGCCGATGCACACGCGCGGACCGCCCCCGAAGGGGAAGTACGCGAAGCGCGGAAGGTCCTTCGCGCGCTCCGGCGACCACCGATCGGGGTCGAAGCGCAGCGGATCGGGGTACCAGCGCGCGTCGCGGTGCACGACCCACTGGCTGCAGATGAGCTGCGCGCCCACGGGCACCGGATGTCCGCGGAGCTCGTAGGGCTCGGTGGTCTCGCGCCCCGTCGCCCACGCCGGGGGATAGAGGCGCATGGTCTCCTTGAGCACGCGGTCGGCGAGCGGGAGCGCGCGCGCGTCCTCGGCGGTGGGCAGGCGGTCGCCGAGCACCGAAGAGACCTCGGCGTGAAGGCGCTCGGCGATGTCGGGATTCTCGCTCAAGAGATAGAGCGCATGGGCGAGCGCCAGCGACGTCGTCTCGTGACCTGCGAGAAAGAGCGTCATGACCTCGTCGCGGAGCTGACCGTCGCTCATGCCGGCGCCGTCGTCGTCGCGGGCCGCGAGCAGCGTGCCGAGCAGGTCGTCGCGGGCCTCGCCGGTGCGGCGGCGCGCGATGATGCCGTGCACGATGCGGTCGAGGGTGGCCACGGCGCCGTTCGTGCGCACGTTGCGCGGCGTCGGCACCCACCGCGGAAACCGAAGCATGGCCTCGGGGCTGCCCGAGAGGTACTCGTTGGCGATCTCCATGGCGCCGCGCACGTCGTCGACGTCGGCCGCGCTCATGCTCGCGCCGAAGAGCACGTCGGCGACGACCTCCATGGTGAGCTGCGACATCTCCTGGTGGACGTTCGCCGTGGCCCCGTCGCGCCAGCGCCGGAGAACGACATCGGAGACGCGCACCATCGCCGTCGCGTACTCGGCAATGCGCTTCGGCGTGAACGCTTGGGACTTGAGCTTGCGCTGGCGCTTCCAGACGTCGCCCTCGCTGGTGAGCAGCCCCTGGCCGAGAAAGCGCCGCACGATCTCGACGCCGGCATCTCGCTGCATGATGCGCGCGTCCTTCACGAGCACCCTCTCGATGTCGTCGGGGTGGCTGACGAGGAACCACCATTTGCCGAGCATCTTCAGCCGCACGACGTCGCCGTGCTCGTCGGCGAGGGCCGTGAGCCACGGGAGCTGTCCGCGTACGAAGCGAACGATGTTGCGCGCGCCGAAGGTGCCGTGCGGGCCCGTCGGGGGCGGGTGCGTCGCGGGAGGAGCGGTCATCGCTGGCGACGGTAGCATGGGGGGCGGGCGGTCCTCGCCGGCGTCGGTGGCGTGCGATTCGCGAGCCCCCGCCCCGCCGTCGGCGCGCCCTCCCCCGCCAGCGGGGGCGGGCTGGAACGCCGAACCTTGCCGTTGGTTGCCCGCAGATTTACCCGCCGGGGAACGAGAGGGGAGAAAGAGCTGAAGATCGAGCCAACGCTCGGTCGCCTCGCCTGCCGACCCGAGCGAATCGAGCGGTCGAAAGGAGAGGGGTGGCGCGAAGCGCCGGGGTGAGGTCTGCGTCTTCGAGGAACGGACGCGGATGCGCACGACTCGGACATGAACCAGAGGTACGAAGGCTCCTACGCGACATGGACGATGGAGCGGCGCGCGGGCCTCTCCTCCGTCGAGCCACGGACGGCGTCCGTGGCATCGCCGCGCAGTTGCCCGGGGTGCGACTCCGGCGACGCACGCGGTCGTCGCGGACCAAGTCGAAATGGACACCGAGCGCCGTGGTCGAGGCCGTCCCCGGGATCCGCTTGACGTACGAGTGGTCGAGTCGCATACGTACGTGATGAAGCCGCAGCGCTACAATGTCTCTGCACTTCGCGCGGACCTCTACCGCGTGCTCGATCGGGCGCTGGAGAGCGGCGTCGCCGTCGAGGTCGAGCGCCACGGGCGCGTGCTGCGCATCGTCCCCGACGTGCCGTCGGCGAAGCTGTCGCGGCTGGTGCGGCGCGCCTGCTTGCGGGGCGATCCGGAGTCCATCGTGCACTGCGACTGGTCGTCGGAGTGGAAGCCCGCGCCGTGATCCATCTCGACACGCACGTCGTGGCGTGGCTGTACGCCGGGGACCTCACCGGTACGCTGGCGCCAGTGGTCGACGTGCTCGAGCGAGAAGATCTCGCGGTGAGCCCGATGGTGGAGCTCGAGCTCGAGTACCTCCATGAGATCGGGCGCCTCGTTCCGACCGGGCGCGTCGTGCTCGACGACCTGGCGGCGCGCGTGGGACTCCAGCGACGGGACATCGGCTTCTCCGAGGCGGTGGCGGTCGCGGCGGGCCTGCACTGGACGCGCGACCCCTTCGACCGGCTCATCGTCGCGAGCGCCATCGTCGACGGCGTCGCGCTGCTCACCCGGGACGAGATGCTCCTCAAGAAGTTCGACGGCGCCGTGTGGGACGGGCGCCGGCGCCGGCGCACGCGGCGTTGAGCGGCATGGGGGACGGGCTCCGTGCCTGGGCCACCCGCGATGGGCCGTACCCCGGGCTGAAGCCCGGGGCACTTCGAGTGAAGCCCGTTGCACGGGC
>CAIMWA010000036.1 GCA_903845045.1 uncultured delta proteobacterium
CCCAGGGCACGGTCGGCAGCGGGCTGGCGCTGCTCGCGCTGGAGGCACTCGTGCCGAAGATCGGAGCGTTGAACGCTGGCGAGGCGGCTGCGTCAACGTGCAGATCAACCCGACGCACTGCGGGATGTGTGACAACCCCTGCGCCACCGGGCAGGCGTGCCAGGCCGGAGCGTGCACGGCACCGAGCAGCGGTTGCGCCGCGCCGCAGGTGATGTGCAGCGGCGGTTGCACCGACCCGAACACCGACCGGGCGAACTGCGGCGGCTGCGGCTTCGCGTGCGGCACGGGACAGACCTGCCGATCGGGCGCCTGCACCAGCAGCACCACGCCGACGGACGCGGGCACCGTACGAGACTCGGGCACGTCGCGGGACTCCGGCGTGGCCACGACGCCGCCGACGGGGCCGGGCACCGGGTGCAACAGCGACGCCGACTGCTTCGGCGCGCACTGCATCACCGACGCCGAGGGCTGGAGCGGCGGCTACTGCACCATCTCGTGCTCGACCAGCGCCGACTGCGGCGACGGCGTGTGTGCGGGGAGCTCGACGTCGGGCATCTGCCTCGCGGTGTGCCGCACGAGCTCGGACTGCCGCTCGGGCTACCGCTGCCAGCCGGGCACCACGGTTCCGGGGTTCTGCGTGCCGCGCTGCAGCTACAACGCCGCCGTGCTGTGCGGCGAGTACCGCTGCGACACCACCACCGACCAGTGCACGGGCCCGCGCTGCACCAGCGCGTCGCAGTGCTCCACCGGGAGCACGTGCACGAACCGCTACTGCGACTGCACCGCCGCGACGGACTGCGGTGCGGGCCGCAGCTGCGACCCGGCGACGCGCTCCTGCCAGTAGGCTTCAGCGCCCCGCTTCGGCGATGCCGGCCATGGTCTCGAGGAGGCCGAGGGCGCATCCCGGGTGCACGCCGAAGCGGATCTCGGGGTGGTGCTTGAAGAAGACCTTCACGAGCCATCCCAACGAGAAGACGTCGAAGCCCGTGGTCACATGCAGCCGCGAGGCTCCCGACGTGGCGCCGGGCGCGAGGTCGAAGCGGATGTGGATGTCCTTCGGCTCTCCGGCGACGTGGCGGAGGTCGAGGCTGCGACCCTCGACGATGGCGCGCTCGACCTTGAACGAGAACCGCGCGGAGAACAGCGACACCCCGAAGCGGAGCTGCGCCGTCGCGTAGGCGCCGTCGACGCGCACGTGGTCCATCATGGGCACGCGTCCGCCGTAGCTCGAGACGTCGGAGACGGTGCGCCACACGCGCTCCGGCGGCGCGCGAACGACCCGCGCGGCGGTGGCCCCGACGGGCCCGCCATCGGGTCCGCAGTGCACCTGGATGAGCGGTCCCGGCGCGGCATCGATGCGCTCCGGCTCGAAGAGAAACGGCTGGCCGCTCATGGCTGAACCCCTGCACCGTCCGCGAGCGCGAGCAGCGCGTCGGCGATGACTCCGGCGGCGTCGGCCCGCGCGCTGGACCAAGCCGCGGCCCCCATGGCTGCGAGCGCCGACGAGTCCGCGACGACGGCGCGGATCTCCGCGGAGAGACGATCGGCGGTGAGCTCGCGCTGCGCGATCCAGCGGGCCGCGCCGCGCGCCGCCATGGCCTCGGCGTTGCGCGTCTGGTGGTCGTCGGCGGCGGTCGGGAGCGGCACGTAGATCGCCGGGCGGCCGAGCACGCCAAGCTCCGCGACGGTCATCGCGCCGGCCCGGCACACCACCAGCGACGACGACGCCATCACCGCGGCGACGTCGTCGATGAACGGCGTGACGTCGGCCTCGAGACCCCGCGCCGCGTAGTCGGCGGCGACGGCGTCGCGCCCTGCAGCCCCGGTCTGGTGCGTCACGCGCAAGACGATGCCCGCGTCCCGCAGCGCCGCCACCGCCGCCGGCATCGTGTCGTTGAGCGCCTGCGCCCCTTGGCTGCCCCCGACGACCAGCACCGACGGCACCGCGTCGACGGGCACCGGCGTCGCCATGCGCTCCAGAAACGCCTTGCGCACGGGCGATCCCGTCACCGACGCCACGCCGGGACGAAACGCTCGCACGGTCTCTTCGTGGGTGACGAAGGCCCGCTTCACGAAGCGCGCGAGGAGGCGGTTGGTGAGCCCGAGCACCGCGTTGGGCTCGAGCACCGCCGTGGGAATTCCCATCGCCTGGGACACCGCGACGAGCGGCCCCGCGGCGTAGCCACCGACGCCGAGGACCACGTGCGGACGCTCGCGGCGGACGATGCGCACGGCGTCGAGGGCGGCCTTCGGGAGCTTCGCGAGGGAGCGCACGCGCTTCATGCCGCGCACGCCGTTGAGGCCCGCGAGGTCCATGGCCTCGAAGCGCCAGGGGAGCGTCGGAAGCACCCTCGCCTCGATGCCCCGCGCGGTGCCCACCCAGCACACCTCGAGGTCCCTCACGCGGCGTGCGAGCGCGTCGGCGACGGCCACGCCCGGGAACACGTGCCCTCCCGTTCCGCCGCCGGCCACGAGGAGGCGCAGCGCGTCCACGCGGTCAGCTCCGCACCGAGCGCGACACCGAGAGAAGGATCCCGACGGCGGCGAGGTCCATGACGAGGGAGCTGCCGCCGTAGGAGATGAACGGCAGCGTGAGGCCCTTGGTGGGCAGCACGCCCATGGCCACGCCGAGGTTGATGAGCGCCTGCAGCGTCAGCAGCGTCGTGACGCCGAACGCGAGGTAGGTGCCGTGGTCGTCGCCGGCGCGCAGCGCGATGCGCACGCCGCGCCACACCAGCACTCCGTACGCGAGCACGAGCCCCGCGATGCCGAGGAACCCGAGCTCCTCGCCGAGGATCGCGCTGATGAAGTCGGTGTGCGCCTCGGGGAGGAAGAAGAGCTTCTGCCGGCTGTCGCCGAGGCCCACGCCCGCGAGCCCGCCGGCGCCGAAGGAGATCGTCGACTGCCACAGCTGGTACGCGATGGTTCCGCGGTACTGCTGCGGGTCGAGGAAGGCGTCCCAGCGGCGGCGGCGGTAGGCCGTGCCCATGACGAGGTACACCGCGACGGGCAGCGCCGCGATGAACGTTCCGAGGATGTAGCCCGTACGCGCACCGGCCACGAAGAGCAGCGTGAACGTGAGCAGCAGCAGCACCACCGCGGAGCCGAAGTCGGGCTGCTTGAGGCACAGGAGCATGAGCACGCCGGCCACGAGCAGGTGCGGCAGGAACCCGACGGAGAAGGTCTTGATCTTCTCGTTCTTCTTGGCGAGCGAGTGCGACAGCCACACGATGAGCGAGAGCTTCGCGATCTCCGCGGGCTGCAGGTTCACCGGGCCGATGCGGATCCATCGCGCGGCGCCGCCGCCGGCGTGGCCGAAGCCGACGACGACGAGGCAGAGCAGCAGCACCGTCACGCCGAGCATCGGGTACGTGAGCGCGCGAAGCTTGGTGTGGTCCATGCGCGCGAAGGCGCCCATGGCGGCGAAGCCGATGACCGCGTACGCCGTCTGCCGCACGAGGAAGAACTGCCCGTTGTGGTGCAGGTGCTCGGCGAAGACCGCGCTCGCCGAGTAGACCATCACGATGCCGAAGGCGACGAGGAGCATCGTCACGCCGAGCAGCACGTGATCCACCTGCCCTCGGGGACCGCTGCGGGCGTTCTGCACGGCGCGGTACGGGGTCGTGGGCGGCGGCGGCGCCGACTCGCGCCGGAGGTTTGCCGGCACCGCGCTCACGGCTGCGACCCGCCGGCCAGCGCCCGCGCGGACCGCGCGAAGTCGTCGCCGCGCTCGGCGTAGCTCCGGTACATGTCGAGGGAGCTGCACGCTGGCGCGAGGAGCACGCAGTCGCCCGGGCTCGCCAAGGCCGCAGCGCGACGCACCGCTTCGTCCATGGTGGCCGCGAGCTCCCACGGGAGCCGCGTGCCGAGGGCCCTCTGGATCACCGGCGCGGCCTCGCCGAGGAGCACCACCGCGCGCGCCCTCGTCCGAAGCAGCTGCACGAGGGGCTCGTAAGAGCCGCCCTTGTCGCGTCCGCCGGCGATGAGCACCACCGGACGATCGACGCCCTCGAGGGCCTTCACCGCGGCGCCTACGTTCGTCGCCTTGGAATCGTCGACGAAGGTCACGCCGTCGTGCTCGGCGACGAGCTGCATCCGATGCGGGAGGCCCTTGAAGCTTCGCAGCGCGCGCTCCACCGCGTCGACGGACGCGTCCTCGAGGAACGCGGCGAGCGCGGCGGCCATGGCGTTGGCGACGTTGTGCGCGCCCTTGATGCCGATCTCGGCGATGGGTACGCGGAGCCCGCCGGGGCCCACCACGCAGCCGCCCTCGATGCGCACGTCGCTCTGCGGACCGCCCCAGGTGTGCACCTTCGCCGACCCGCCGCGCGCGAACGCGAGCACCACGGGATCATCCGCGGGCACGACGGCGTGGTCCGTGCGTTGCTGCGCGAGGAAGATGCGGGCCTTGGCGGCGCCGTACGCGGCCATGGAGCCGTAGCGATCGAGGTGGTCCGGCGTGAGGTTCAGCCACACGGCGACGCGCGGACGAAAGCGCTCCGTGGCCTCGAGCTGGTACGAGCTCACCTCGATGACGCAGCGCCCGTCGCGCGTCGCGGCCTCGGTGCCGATGGCCTCGCACCACGGGGTTCCCAGGTTGCCGCCGGCGAAGGTGACGTAACCCGACGCCTCCATCATGCGGCCGAGGAGCGTGGTGACGGTGCTCTTGCCGTTGGTGCCGGTGACCGCGAGCACCGGCGCGTCGACGTGCCAGCTCGCGAACTCGATCTCGCCGACCACCGAGGCCCCGCGCGCGCTCGCCTTCGAGACCGCCGGGAGCGCAGGCACGCCCGGCGAGAGGATCACCAGGTCGGCCTCCTCGAAGACCGCCTCGTCGTGGCCCCCGAGGGCGAGCTCGACGCCCCGCGCGGTCAGGTCGGCGTAGCGGGCGAGGTCGATGTCCGCCGCTCCGCGCCGATCGTTGACGATCACGCTCGCAGCGCCACCCGCCAGGCACCTTCTCGCGGCGGAGACGCCGGAGAGGCCCAGGCCGACGACCACCACGCGCTTGCCTCGCACCGTGTCGCTCACGGTGACGGTCCTTAGCGCAACTTGAGGTTCGACAACGAAATCAGAGCAAGCATGATCGAGATGATCCAGAAGCGGACGATGACCTTCGGCTCGGCCCAGCCCGCCTTCTCGAAATGGTGGTGGATCGGGGCCATGAGGAAGATTCGCCGCCCGGTGCCGTAGCGCGCCCGGGTGTACTGGAACCACAGCGTCTGGAGGATGACGCTCACGGCCTCGACGACGAAGACGCCCCCGAGGAGCACGCTCAGGATCTCGTTCTTCGTGACCAGGGCGAGCATGCCCAGCGTTCCGCCGAGGGCGAGCGCGCCGACGTCGCCCATGAACACCGACGCGGGGTAGGTGTTGTACCAGAGGAACCCCACGCCGCTTCCGACCATGGCCCCGCACAGCACGGCGAGCTCGCCGGTGGAGCGCAGCGGCGGGAGGTCGAGGTACCGCCACAGCTCGAAGCGCGCGAAGGTCGCGCCGGTGACGTAGGCGAACACGAGGTACGTGCCCGCGCTGATCATCACCGGTCCGATGGCGAGGCCGTCGAGGCCGTCGGTGAGGTTCACGGCGTTCGACGTGCCGACGACCACGATCATGCCGAAGGCGAGGTAGATCGCCACGGGCAGCACGAGGTGGTGCTTCGAGAAGCTCGCGAAGGGGAACGCGAGCGACGTGCGGTGCTCGATCCAGTCCTGCGGGAGGAAGCCGCCGTGGCCGTAGAAGAGGTAGCCGAGCACCAACGCCGCGACGCCGAACTGGCCCACGAGCTTGTAGCGACCCGCGAGCCCCTGCGGGTTCTTGCGGCGGATCTTGAGGTAGTCGTCGACGAAGCCGATGCCGCCGTAGCAGACCGTCACGAGCAACGTGAGCCACACGAAGCTGTTGTGCGGATCGGCCCAGAGCACCGTCGGCACGACCAGCGTGAAGAGGATCAGCGACCCGCCCATGGTCGGCGTGCCGCGCTTGGAGAAGTGCGAGGCCGGGCCGTCCTCGCGCACCACCTGGCCGACCTGCTGTGCGCGCAGGCGGTTGATGAACCACGGCCCCAGGGCGAAGGACATCACCATCGCAGTGAGCGTCGCGAGGATCACCCGGAACGGGACGTACCGGAGCACGTTGAGCCACGAGAGGTGCGACGACGCGCTGCGCAGCGAATACAAAAGTGTGTAAAGCACGTCAGTCGTTCCCCTCGAGCGCGGCGATGCAGCGCTCCATCCGCATGCCGCGGGACCCCTTCACGAGCACCACGTCGCCCGGCCGCACCCGCGCAGCAAGGGCCTCGCCCGCGGCCAGCGCGTGCTCGACGCCGACGCGCTCTGCAGCGCCGCCGCCGGCCGCCCGCGCGA
>CAIMWA010000037.1 GCA_903845045.1 uncultured delta proteobacterium
CGTGTGCGGCCTCCACGACCTGCACGTGTGGGCGACGAGCACCACCGACGTCGCGCTGACGGCGCACCTCGAGATGCCCGGCGGGGCGTGTCCGCCGGAGTTCCAGCGGGCCCTCGCCGAGGCGTTGCGCGAGCGCTTCGACATCGGCCACGCAACGGTGCAGATCGACCCCGCCGAGGCCGCGGTGCCCTGCGCCCTCGCGCCGTGCGCCCCTACAGGAGCACCCCCCGCAGCGTGATCTGGGCGACGTTGAAGTAGATCACCAGCCCCACCACGTCGACGAGCGTCGCGACGAAGGGCGCCGACGCGGTCGCCGGGTCGAAGCCGAGGCGCTTCACCACGAACGGGAGCATGGAGCCCGTCAGCGTTCCCCAGGTCACGACGCCGACGAGGCTGAGGCCCACGGTGATCGCGATGCGCGCGAAGGCCGCGCCGTACGAGTGGAACGCCGACTGCCACACGAAGATGCGCAGCACGCCGATGGTCGCGAGGAGCCCGCCGAGCGCGAAGCCCGCCGCGAGCTCGCGCCGGATGATGAGCCACCAGTCGCGGCCCGACACCTCGCCCAGGGCCATGGCGCGGATGATGAGCGTCGTCGCCTGCGAGCCCGAGTTGCCGCCGCTCGAGATGATGAGCGGGATGAAGAGCGTGAGCACCACCGCACGGGCGATCTCCGCCTCGTAGTGCCCCATGGCGCTCGCCGTGAGCATCTCGCCGAGGAAGAGCGCCGACAGCCAGCCGCCGCGCTTCTTCACCATGTCGAGGAACGGCGTCTCCATGTACGGCGTGTCGAGGGCCTCCATGCCGCCGAGCTTCTGGATGTCCTCGGTGGCCTCGTGCTGCACGACGTCGACGATGTCGTCGACGGTGACGATGCCCTTCATGCGCCCCTCGACGTCGACCACGGGCAGCGCGTTGAGGTCGTGCTCGGCGATGACCTTCGCCACGGCCTCCTGGTCGAGGGTGTCGGGCACCGAGATGACGTCCGTGACCATCATCTCCGCGAGGGGCTTGTCGCCCGGCGCCGTGAAGAGATCGCGGAACGTCACCACGCCCTTGATGCGCTGCTCCGAGTCGAGAACGTAAGCGTCGTAGATGGTCTCGAGCTTCTCGCGCGCCTGCCGTCGCAGATAGCGGATGGCCTCGTCGACGGTCATGTCCGGGCGCAGCCGCGCAAAGCGGGGGCTCATGAGGCCGCCGGCGGCGTCCTCGGCGTAGGCGAGGAGGGGCGGCGACCTCGCGGCGCGATACGTCGTCGAGCTGCGCGAGGTAGTCCGCGCGCTCGTCGTCCTCGAGAACCTGGAGAAGGTCTGCTGCGTCGTCGGGCGGGAGCAGGCGCAGCCACAGGCGCCGCTCGCCGGGCTTCATGGCGCGAAGAAGAAACACCTGCTCCGACGTCGGCAGCGCGAGGAAGAAGTCGTCCGCCTCCTCGCGCTCCATGTGCTGGAAGCCCTCGAGGCGCTCGTCGAGGGACAGCACCGGCCAAGCGTCGCGGAGGTCGTCACCGGTGAGTCCTGCCTCGCTCATGTCGGCTCCAACGGGGGTGGACGGGTGCGGGTACGAAGGCGCGCGCCGCGCAGTTGCCGCGGTTCCGGCAGAGGTGTCAAGGCTTCGTCGCACCGCGGCGCGCGGTGAGGCATGATCCGCGTCGATGAGCACCATGGATCCGCGCACGGCGAAGGTCCTCGGGCAGGTCGCGACGCAGGCGCTGGCCGGGTTGTTGGGCGAAGACGGCGCGTGGGCGAAGTCGAAGGACCGCGCGCGCGCCGTGGTGAACCGCGACCCCATGGACGCCGTGCTCGCCACGGTGACCGGCGCGACGGTGCTGTTCTACCTGGCCGAGCGCCGGGTGAACCCGAAGGTGCAGTCCCTCGCCGACGCCATGGTGTTCATCACCACGTGCCTCTCCGTGGGCTACGCCGACGTCTTCGCGAGGACTCCTGCGGGCAAGGCCATCGCGTCGGCGGTGATGACCGTCGGACCGTCGCTGAGCTCGAACCTCTTCGCGCCACCGCAGGCCGCAGCGCCGGAGCCCGCGAGCGACGCCGCGCTGCGTGAGATCGCCGACCTTCAGCGCCAGATCCTCGCGCGCCTCGACGCCCTCGTGGACGCCACGAAGCGCGGCCCCGCGTAGCCGCATGCTGGTCCGCGGACGCCGCACGCCGGACCGCACCGAGGTGCGCCGCGACGCCTCCCTCGCGCTGCGTCGTGCGCTCGTGGGCGCTGCGCTCTTGGGGGTCGCCGGGGCCGTTGGTGGCGGCGTCGGCGGCTGGGCGTGGCTCGCGTCGGCGGTCCTCGCGATCCCCGCGGCGTTCACCCTCGCGTCGGTGCGCAGGCCGTACACCGCGCCATGCCCCGGCTGCGGCGCGCTCCTCGGCGGGCGCCTCGTGCAGCTCCCCGACGAGCCCGTGCTGGGCACGCACGTTCACGACCTTCGCTGCCACGACTGCGGGATCTACGTCGACGCGTCGACGGGCGTCGTGCGCGAGGTGCCCTTTCAACGGGTCCTCGCGTCGCCGGGCTACGAGTGCACCCTCGACGCCGCGCGCCTCGGAGACCTCGCGTGGCCGTCGGCGTGCGTAGCCTGCGGCGCCGCAGGTGTGCGCTCGTTGAAGCTCTCGACGCGCGAGGCCGGCGTGAGCTCGGCGCACGAGGCGACCCTCGGCACCAGCCTCGACGGTCACGGTCCCTCGTACTGCGCGGCGCATGGGGGCGGTGATGATCCCGTGGCGCGTGCCGTGATGGTGGCGCGCACGCCGGCGCGGGTGACCGTGCAGTTCTCGCTCTACGCGGCGTACCGGTCGTTCCTCGACGGCAACCGCGACGCGCTCGACGTGATCGTGCGCAGCAGCGCCGTCGGCGACGCGCCCGCGCCGGACGCCGCAATCGCAGGCCGCGCCGCGCCGGGGGATTGATCGCGGAGCACCGCCGTGCGGATACTGCCCGGTCCCATGGACGGCAGAAGGAGCGCGACGATGCGGAGCGGCAGGATGGGTGTGGGCGGGGCGGCGCTGCTCGCGGCGGTGGCCTCGTGCTCCAACGGCGCCACGCGCACGGTGCAGGACGCCGGCCCGGTGATCGACGCGCGCACCCGGCCCTCGACGGACCCGCGGCAGTGGATCGAGTGCCAGCCAGGCCAGCAGCGCTGCTACCAGAACGTCCACCAGACCTGCCGCGCGGCGGGCGAGCTCACGCAGGTCGTCGAGGAGGACTGCGCCGCCAGCCTGCAGGTCTGCGACGACCACCTGTGGTGCGTGGCGTGCCACCCGGGCGAGCTGCGCTGCACCGGCGACGCGCTCGGCGTCGAGCGATGCCGCGCCGACGGCACGGGCTTCGAGCCGGACCACACCTGCAACACCGACCACGGCGAGGCATGCCGCCGCGCGCAGTGCGTGGTGCTCTGCACCGACGACTCCGTCGCCCACACGAACATCGGGTGCGAGTACTACGGCGTCGACCTCGACAACATCGTCGAGACCGGCGGGCGCAGCGCGGCGTCGCAGCAGTACGCCATCGTCATCAGCAACCCCGACCCGTCGCTCACGGTGCGCGTCGAGATCAACCGCAACAACGCGATGCCCGGCCAGCCTCCGATGCTCGAGCGCCTCGAGAGCCGCGTGATCCCGCCGCGGGACCTCGAGGTGTTCAACCTCCCGGCGCGCGAGGTCGACTGCTCCACCGTGGCCGGGCTCAACGACGGCACTGGCACGTGCCTCTCGTCGCGCGCCTATCGTGTGACGTCGAACTATCCCGTCATCGCGTACCAGTTCAACCCGCTGTCGAACGTGGGCGTGTTCTCCAACGACGCGTCGCTGCTGATCCCATCGAACTCCCTCGACGCGAACTACATGTACAACGGCTGGCCGCAGCAGTGGTCCGTGACCACGAACCCGGACACCAACGGCAGCGAAGAGATCCGGTCGTTCATGACCATCGTCGGCACCGTGGCGGGCACACGGGTGCGCGTCACGCCGACGGCCGACATCATCCCCGGCGGGCCGCTGCACATGCGCCAGCGCGCGGGCACGCCCTTCGACGTCGTGCTCGGTCCCTTCGACGTGCTGAACCTCGAGACCGGGAGCTTCCTCGGCGACTTCACCGGCAGCCTCGTCTCGGCGGACCACCCCGTCGCCGTCTTCGCCGGCACCGAGTGCTCCGACGTTCCGTACTGGACCACCATCTCGGGCCGGCAGCCGGCCTGCGACCACCTCGAGCAGCAGCTCTTTCCGACGAGCACCGCGGGGCAGAATTTCGTGGCGTCGCGCACGCCGAGCCGGACGCGCGCGGTGAGCCAGGCCGGCGGCAGCGTGGCGCTGGTGAACGAGCCCGAGTGGTTCCGCGTGCTGAACGTCTCGTCGACGCCGGTGCACGTCACCACCACGCTCCCCGAGGACCTCGCGAACCCCGCGGGCCCCAAGGTCGAGTTCGACCTCGACACCGGCGAGCACCAGGACATCCGCGCGCTCGCGGACTTCCAGATCCACAGCGACGCGCCGGTGTCGGTGAACCAGCTTCAGGGGTCGCAGTCGACGACGGGCATCCCGTTCACGCTGCCCGGCGGCGACCCGTCGCTCATCGTCGTTCCGCCGGTGGAGCAGTGGCGCTCGGACTACGTGTTCCTCACGCCGGACAAGTACGTCTTCGACTTCGTGCAGATCGTGGCGCGCCCCGACGTGCAGGTGTTCCTCGACGAGACCGACGTGAGCGACTTCGCCGACTGCACCCGGAGCCGCTCCGACGGGTGCATCGAGTCGGTGACGAACCACTGCCCGGACCCCGTCTACGTGACGTACCGGTGCCAGCTCTCGTTCCCGCAGATCGACAACAGCTCGATGCCGCCCGCGGTGACCGACGGACGCCAGGGCGACGGCGTGCACGTCGTTCGCTCGGTGACCCCGTCCACGCGCCCCGCCGACGGCGTGCTGATCCTCGTGTCGGGCTTCGACCGCTACGTCTCCTACGCCTACCCCGGCGGCACCAACCTCGTGCCGGTGCGCTGACCGAAGCCGCGCCGCGCGTTGCGTGATGGCGTCGCGCCCCGGATACTGGCCCATCGTGAACGTCCCCCCGCGCCGCGCTCGCGTCTCTGTCCACGGTCCGTTCGCGCTCGCGCTGCTGGCGGGGTGCTCGAGCGACCCGTTCTCCGCGCCGGTGCCCGACGCCAGCGTCGACGCCGCGCCCGACGTGCCGCGCCTCGTGCGCGAGGACACCCCGGCGGTGGTGCGCGACGTGCCCGCGCCGGACGTGCCCCGCAACACCTCGCCCATCGTCGTCGGCTGCGTGCCGTCGCACGGCCCGTTCACCGGCGGAAACAGCGTCGTGGTGCGCGGCTCGAACTTCACCGCCGACGCCGTCGTGCGCTTCGCCGGCGGGCTCGTGCAGCCCCGCGACACGACCTTCACCGATCGCAACCGGCTCACCGTGCTCCCGCCCGCCGGGCGCCCCGGCGACGCCGACGTGGCGGTCACCGTGGGCGACGTCACCGCGACGCTTCCGCTCGGCTACCACTACGACGCCGTGGCGGTGGACCCGGGCAGCGGCTCGCCGGCGGGCAACACGCTCATCACCGTGCGCGGCCTCGGCACGCATTTCACCGACGCGACGACGGTGACCCTCGACGGCATCGACTGCACCGACGTGCGCGTGGGCGGTCCCGAGCAGCTCACCTGCCTCACGCCGCCGCACCCCGAGGGCATCGTCGACCTCAGCGTCGCGACGGGCTCCGAGCGCATCACCGTGAGCCAGGTGTTCGAGTACTCCGACAGCGCCGAGTCGGCCCGCGGCGGCTGGGGCAGCGGACCCATCGCCGGCAACGTCAACGTGACCGTCATCGCGGGCAACACCGGCGACCCGATCCCGGGCGCGCTCGTTTACCTCGGCAACGATCCGCTGGTGGCGCCGCCGCGCTCGACGCGCACCAACGACCGCGGACGCGCGTCCATCGCGTTCCCCGAGCTTCGTGGACCCGTGACCCTCACCGTCGCGGCGCACTGCTTCAACAGCGCGACGGTGCAGGTCTTCGACGCGCGCGACGTGTCGCTCTACCTGTATGCCCAGCAGATCCCGGCGTGCGCCGCGTCGGGTACGCCGCCCGATGGAACGCCCTCGCGCGGCACCTACGGCACGCAGGTCTCCGGCGAGCTCGTGTGGGACGGACCCATGGAGTTCGCGCCGAACCCGTGGAGCAACGTGCCGCAGCCCCGCGCCGGCGAGCGCCGGGTGGCGTACGTCTTTGCCACGGCGCCGGACATCCTCTCGGCGACGCAGCAGCCCGCGGTGGGCGGCCAGGTCGTCGAGGTGGTGACCCCCGGCTACGGCGGACGCGGCTACCCGTTCAGCATCGCCACGCGCCCCGCGGCGCTCGCCATCTACGCCATCGCCGGCATCGAGAACGACCGCGACCAGTCGCGCTTCACGCCGTACATCATGGGCGTCGCGCGGGGCATCCTCGGGTCGCCGCGGGCGATGATCACGAGCGTCTCGGTGCCGATGAACATCCCCCTCGACCACGTGACGCCGGTGCGGCTGTCGAACCTGCCGGTGATCACCCGCGACGCTCCGAACCGGCTGCGCGTCGAGGGCTTCATCGACCTCGGCGGCGAGGGCGTCATCCCGCGCACCGACGTCACCGTCACCGGGCGCGACCCGAGCGACGACTACGACCTCGTCGCCATGCCCCCGTTCAGCGGGGCCATCGCCGACGCGCGGCTCGTCGTGCGCGCGACCTACGCGCTGTCCGGCGGCCTCCAGGGCGACGGCTCGGAGTACCTGATGCCGCCGTCGACGGCGGTGGTGCTGAGCAACATCACCACGCCCGACGACACCGTGCGCATCACCGACTGGGTCGGCATCCCGCGCTTCGACGCGCCCACCGACGGCTCGGGCATTCCCGCCGATCGCGTCGTGCGCTTCACGCAGGAGGGCGGCGACCCGGACATGTTCTACGCCACGCTGGCCGCCGACACGCTTTACTGGCTCACGTACGCGCGCAGCACCGAGCGGTCCTTCGCGTTCCCGGACGTGTCGGGGGTGATGGGGCTCCGAGACCTGCCCGCGGGCCAGTCTTACGTGCTCTACCTCACGGCGTTCCGGCAGCGCGGCTTCGCCTTCGACCAGTTCCGCTACAGCAACCTGTCGCAGCTGAATTGGTGGGCGTACTCGTCGCGGAACCTCACGTTCACGCGCTAGGCGTCACCGCTCGCCGCCCTCGTGCGGCGGCTCCGTCGAGAGCTTGAGGTCGCGGCGCAGGCGCAGCATGTCCTGCGCCTCGGTGAGCTCGCCGCGCATCTCGAGGCTCTTCGCGCGCGCCTCGACGAGCGGCGCGAGGAGCTCCTCGTCGATGCCCGGGTACATCTCCCGGCGGTGGCGGATGCGCACGATGTCGTCGCGCAGCACGTCCCACGCCTCGTGGGCGCGGCGGTGCAGCAGGTCCGCGATGCCGCGGTCGATGGCCACGCGCTCGCCGCCGGGCCCGTAGAGCCGCTGCATCGTCTCCCACGAGCCGAGGATCTCCGCGGGCGTCGCGCTCCAATGCACGCCGAGGGCGACGAAGTGGTTCGGGCCCGCGATGGACTTGTAGAGCTTCTGCATCTCCTCGCGCGGGTCGACGACGTCGGAGACCGTGGGCCTGGCCCAGCGGAGGATGCCGAAGAGGTCGAGCATCACGACGAGACGCTGCAGCGTCGTGCGGCCCACGAAGCCCTCGCCGAGGAGCTTCTCGAGGGCGCGGGTGCCGTCGAGGGCGTGGTCCAGGGCGCGCTCCTCCTGCTCGAGGAGGCCGAGGCGGCGCAGGCGGCTCGCGCGCTCGGGAATGGGGACCGGCGACAGGTGCAGCTTGCCGTGGTGGTGCCGCGTGAGCTCCGCGTCGTCGTGCGAGCGCAGGCAGGCGCGCAACGCGGCCGCGTAGAACGGCGTGAGCGGCATGCGGAGCTTCGCCGTCGCCAGCGGGATCGCCTCGGGGTGCCACGTGAACGCGCCGTCGGGCCACTCGAAGGCCCGCAGCGCGCGCGAGCGGTCCTGCGTGGCGAGGCAGACGCCGCCGCGGAGCACCGGGATGGGCACGCTCTCGCCGCCGCGCTTGAGCGTGAGCACGCCCTGGTACCCGCGGAGGAAGGTGAACTGGTTGAGCAGCGTGAACAGGTCCGGGTGGCGCAGCGTGATGACGTCGGCAGGAAAGGCAGGGTGGAGCGCGCAGAGACCCTCGAGCGTCGGGACGCCGACGAAGGACCCCACCGTCGGCACCGGGGCCACGTGCTCGGCCGGCGGCGCGATGGACGGGTGTTCGTCGTGGTGGTCGTCGTGGTGCCAGCTGTGGTGCTCGTCGTGGGGGTCGTCGTGCCAGCGGTGGTGCTCGTGCGGGGGCTCGACGTGGCGCGCGTCGGCCGGTGCGAAGGACGGAGGGTTCGTCTCCGCGGACGCGGGCGAAACGTCGTCGTCGAGGGTCAGCGGCAGCGGCGATGGACGCGGCGGAAGCATCGAGACCGGAGTCGGCGGCTCGGAACGCGTGGGCATCGCGGGAGGCGGCGCCGAGGGACGGCGGACCGGTCCCGGCGCGGGCGCCGACGGGATCGAAAACGGGGCGCCGATCGCACGCGGCGGAGGGAGCACCGATGCGCCCGGAGCATGTGACGAGGGGCGTTCGTGCGCGTCGACGACCCGCGGCGGCGGGAGCACGGACGCGGCCGATCCCATCGGCGCGTGGCGATCGTGCGGGGCGAGGGCCCGCGGCGGCGGCAGCATCGACGAGCCCGGCGGCAGCGACGAGGGCCGTTCGTGCGGGGCGATGACCCGCGGCGGCGGGAGCACCGAGCGGGACGGGGGCGGCGCACTGCGGCCCGGACCCGGC
>CAIMWA010000038.1 GCA_903845045.1 uncultured delta proteobacterium
GCGTCGCGCGCGAGGTCCCGTCGGCCCATGCGGAGGTGCAGCGTCGCGCGGGCCCACGTCGCATCCACGGTGTCGCCGGGCAGCGCCTCGGCGCGGCGCAGCTCGTCGACGGCCTCGGCGAGGTCGCCCGACGAAGCCAGGGCGAGGCCCAGGTCGTAGTGCGCCCGCCCGAAGCGCGGGGCGATGGCGACGGCGCGGCGCAGGTCCTCCACGGCCTCGCGCATGCGCCCCGCCGCGGCGAGCACCAAGGCACGCGCGAAGGGCGCCTCGGGGTCCGACGGGTCGGCCTGCGCAGCCTCGGCGAAGGCCCGCAACGCCCCCTCGGTGTCGTGCGCCGCATCGAGCACGCGCCCCAGCCAGCGCAGCGAGGGGCCCGACGGATCCCAGCGCGCCGCGCGCTCCGCCTCGGTTCGCGCCTCCGCGAGGCGTCCATCGAGGAGCGCGAGCTCGCTCCGTCGCAGCGCCCCCGCGGGCTGGTCTGCCGTGGTCGCGAGCCACCGCTCGACGTCGCGCCGCGCCGCCGGAACCTCTGCGAGCCGCTCGCGCAGCGCCCACGACGCCTCGATGCGAACGAGCCGGGTGTCCGCGCCGCGCAGCGCCGCCACCGCCTCGCCACCGCGGTCCTCGGTGCCACCGAGCGCACGCACCGCCGCCGCCTGCACCCGCGGGCTCGCGTCGCGGAGAAAGCCCCGCAGCGCCGCGCGCACGGCGGCCTCCGACGACCACGGCGCGAGCAGTGCCACCAGCGCCGCGCGCCAGCCGTCGATCTCCTCGTGCGCCGCGGCCTGCACCAGCTCCGGGAGCACCGCGTCGTCGTGCCGTCGGGCCCGCGCGACGATGCGCGCGCGCCGTCGCGAAGGACGCTCCATCGCGGGCCCGTACCACGCCTCCACGCGGCGCTCGGTCCACCCGGGCGCCTCGCCGGCGTGGCAGCGCGCGCACGCGTCGGGCACTCCGAGCTCCCGCGCGAGCGCCGGGTCCGGAACCGTGAAGCCGTGGTCGCGCCGGAGATCCCGCTGCATGAAGCGCGCGGGCGGCATGTGGCAGCTCACGCACCGCGCGCCGTCGCTGGCGGCCGGGTGATGCGAGTGAAGACGCACGTCCACCGACGGCGCGCCGCGCGCCGAGGGCGTGCCGTGGCACCCGAGGCAGAGCTCGTCGTGCGCGACGCTCGCGCGCAGCCCGCCGCCGTGCGGCTCGTGGCAGTCGAGGCAGGTCACCCCGCGGTGTCCCATGCGGCTCATCGCGAAGGACCCGACCTCGAAATCCTCCTCGGCGGCCTGGCCGTCGGCGTGGTACGCGCCCGGCGTGTCCGCCAGCACCAGGCGGTAGTGATCGTCGAAGCGCTCGCCCGGCTCGAACGCTCCGGTGAGCTCCTCGCGGCGGGCGTGACAGCTCGCGCAGACATCGATGGCGCGCGCGCGCCACGGCGCCGCCCCGGCACGCGCAGAGGTTTCCCCGGGGTGCCCCGGCATCGGGCCGTGGCACTGCGCGCACGCGATGCCGAGCGCGCTCCACGACGAAGCGTACACGTCTCGCGCTGCGTCGTAGCCCTTCGCGAAACCCGTGACGTGGCAGGCCGCGCACTGGGCGTTCCAGCTCATGCCCCGCTGCGTCCAGTGGCCCCAGTCGCCGGGGCGGCGCGCATCGCCGAAGACGCTGAAGGTCTCGCTCCGGGCAGGGTCCCACGCCGGGTCGAAGACCTGCCAGCGGCCTCCCGGAGACGCGACGACGTACTGCCAGAGCGGGGCGACGCCGACCGCGGACCGCGCGACCACGCCCGCGTCCGAGCCTGCGAGCGCTCGAAGGGCCACGGCGTCGCGCGGCGCGTCGAGGCGACGCTGCGCATGGGCGTGCTGCGACCGGGACCACGCGTCGAACTGCGCGCGGTGGCAGCCCGCGCACCCGCGCACGACGTCGGGAGCCTCGGAGCCGTCGGCCGTCATGTCGGTGAAGCGGTGCGCGCGCGGCGTCCGTGAACCTTCGCGGCGGCACGAGAGAAGAAGCGCCACGACGAGCACACCCGCGCACGTGCCGGAAGCGTCGAACATGCCCTTCGCGCGCAGCTTCCCGTCGACGCGCCGCACCGTCCGGCGATCCTAGCCCCGGCGTCGCAGCGCGCCGAGGGCCCCCGCGAGGCCC
>CAIMWA010000039.1 GCA_903845045.1 uncultured delta proteobacterium
GGGCAGGGAGGCCGGAAGAGTCCTGGAGAACCGCGATCGCCCCCGTGAGCCACCACCGACGGAGCCTGGCCGTCGGGCGCTCCAGGCCCCGCCGCACGATCCTCCCCTCCAGACACCCTGTCCCCACTCGTGGGGGCGCTCACCGTTCCGGTCATCGAACGATTTCGTCTTGTTTTTCAGGGGGCGCCGCGCGGCTGGGCCCCCGCCCCCAAACCCCTCCCCCGCCTCGGGGGAGGGGGGCCGAAGGAGGGCTGCGATGAACGGGCGTCGACGGTCTTCCTCGGCTACGCGAAGTGCTGAAAATCCACGCGCAGCGCGTCGTCTGGCTCCCCTCCCCCGAGGCGGGGGAGGGGCGGGGGGCGGGGGCTCCGATCGACGCGACCGCCTTCAACCGCTGCGCATCGTCCTGGATGCCCGGAACGATGAGGTGGGAGCGGGGCCGGGGGCGGGGGCCCGGCGTGACGGTAAATATGCAAGAAAACAAGTTGTTCCGAGATGAATCCCGGATCACTGCTTATAACCGACGGCGATGGCGGCGCCGCCCACCGCACGCAGCGAGTCCCAGCAGCGTCCACGCGAGCGCAGCCGGCGAACGGAGTGTGCCAGCGCGGCAGCCGCATCCCGAACCTTCGATGACCGAGGCGCGCATCCCGGCGTCGCCGGTCGAGGCGTCCATCGCAGGACCGACGCCTCCATCGCGCACGTCGACATCGACGAAGGCGGCGTCGAGGGCCGCATCCGGTGATGGCCCCACCGCGGCGTCGCGCATCGCGGTCCGCGGCGGCACGAAGACGCCGACGAGGTCGACGACGAGGTCCGTGCTGCCGAGCGCATAGGCGCAGAGCCGCGTGCCCGCACCCAGACCCACGATCACCGCGTTCGCCACGGTCTCTCCGAGCACGTAGTTGATGCTCGAGGTCGCGCGCGCAACGTCACATGGATAAAGAGAGACGAAGCCGCCCTCGGCTGGGTTCACCGTCGTGACGTTGAGCGCGACGGCCTGCGCGTCGGAAGGAAAGCCCGGCGCGCGCGAGAGAACGAGCTCCGCCGCGGTGTCATGGGGGATGCGGCCCGTCCAGGCGCCCGTGGTCTGTCGGGTATCGACGAGGCGCGTGGGCGCGACGGGCTGATGGTCGAGTCCGCGCGTGGCATCGAAGTGTCCCATGGCGTCGACGATGAGATGCACAGGCGTGTCGGCGACGGCGCAGAGCCCCGAGCGCCCCACGCGGGCCACCTGACAGCGGCTGCGCGGCCCTTCGACGCGCGCGGCCACCATCTCGCCCGAGGTGTTTGATTCGCCACAAGGATAGACCCTCACGCTGCCCGGGGCCGTCGCCGCGACGGTCACGACGTCGAGCGCGAGGGCGGTGGTCCCGGCGGCGATGCCGGTGACGATGACCCGCTCCACACCCGGCATGAGCGGAGCGTCGGCCGTGCGCGTGTCGAGCAGGCGCTGCGGTGTCTCGGGGACGAAGCCCGCACCGGTGGGCGCGAAATAGCCGTCGAGGTCGGCGGTCACGTGCGTCGCGGACGAGACGTATACGGAGAAACGCCCTCGTCCGTCGAGGCCGGGCATTGCCAGGTTGCCGAGCGCGACGGACCCCGGATAGTTCAACGTCGAAGCGACGGGGCGCGGGACGTCCGCCGCGAAGGCGCTGGCGTAGCCGCTGCTCGGCGCGTCGAGCACCGACAGCGTCACCACCGCCGCCGCGGCGCCCGGCGGTACGCCCGCAGCGCCCAGGGAACCCGACGTGAACGTGGTTCCCCCAGCCACGCGGCCCATCGGATCTCGCATGAGTCCATCGAGGGAGACGATGGTGTCATGGGTGTCGAGGAGCCGCGCGCGGGGCAGCACCGTGAGCCGTCCGCGCGGTCCCGCAGGCGACACCGCCGGCAACGCGGCCGCGGGGTCGACGCGCCATCCGCGCACGCAGTGGAGCGCGGGGCCGACGCCCGTCGCGTGGATGCCGAAGTGCGGTCCGACGATGCGCTCGCTGCCGTCTTCGGGGTGGTTCAAGACAGCCGCCGCGGCGGACCACATCGTCGTGGAGCCGCCGCCGTCGAGGTTGAAGCCGTCCGTCGCGCCGAGCTCGCGAAGGAACTCGCCCA
>CAIMWA010000040.1 GCA_903845045.1 uncultured delta proteobacterium
CCCACCTCGTCGAAGTGGTCCGCGGGTACGCAGCCGATGAAGGTGCCCCAGCGCGCGCTGCGCCCGGTGACGAGGCCGTCGTTCACGTTGTGCGTCGGGTCCGTGCCCTCGAGGAACGGCATGAGCGCGGCGATGAGCAGGTTCGGGTAGTCCCGGGCGCCAGGGTCGTTGGGTACCAGCGCGTCGCCGCACACCGCGCTGCCGTCGCGGCGGTTCGAGCGCCCCGCCACGGAGTAGTACCGCACCCGCGGATCGTCGGGGTTGCGCGCGTTGAAGTCCGCCGATGCGCCCTCGGACAGCGCCACCAGCGACGCGCGAAGCTGCGCGGCCCCCGGCGCGCCGTTGTAGACCGACGCGAAGGCCGTGGTGAGGGTGTTCACCACGACGTCGCTCACGCCCGGCAGCAGGCTGCTCACGGCGTCGCCGAGGCGCGTGCCCCGGTGCGGCGTCGAGACGGTGACCAGCGCCGCCACGCGGTCGCCGTAGCCCAGCGTCGAGATGAGGTACCGCGCGTCGAGGCCGCCCTGCGAGTGCGCGATGAGCACCACCTTCGGGCGTCCGGTCTCGGCGATGGCCCGGCGCACCGCCTCGGCGAGCACCGGCGCGCGCTCCGACGACGGCGCGAAGGGCGGAAGCTCTGGGTCGTACACGGTCTCGCCGCGACGCCGCAGGTCCTCGGGAACCTGGTAGAAATACGTGAGCGGCCCGATGCTGCGAAAGCCCGCGAAGCCGTGCACCAGCACGATGGGAAAGGGCCCCGTGGCGCCCGTCGTGGTGCCCGCCTCGGGCAGCGGCGCGAGGTCCGCCGGCGCGCCCGCATCCACCGCGTACACACGGGGAGCGTCGTCGACGCCGAGGTCCGGCACCGGGCCGAGGTCGAAGGTCGGCACCGTCGCGTCGGGCTGCGAAGCGAAGCCGTCGGCGACCTCCGTCGAGGCGCAGGCGGAGGTCAGCAGGGCGGCGAAGGCGAGGGCTGCGGTGCGCACCGTGGAGCGCGAGGATACACCCTCCCGCGCCGTTGTCTGATAGCCTTCCGCGCCCATGGAAGCCACGGACCTGAAGCACACGCCCCTCTACGAAGAGCACCTGCGGAGCAAGGGGCGCATGATCCCCTTCACCGGCTACTCGATGCCGGTGCAGTACACCGGCCTCGTCGACGAGCACCACACGGTGCGCCGCGCCGCCGGGCTCTTCGACGTCTCGCACATGGGCGAGCTCACCGTGCGCGGCCCCGGCGCCCTCGCCGCCGTCGACGGCCTCGTGACCAACGACCTCCGCGGGCTCCTCGACGGCCAGGCGCGCTACACCGTGTGCTGCAACGACGCCGGCACCATCCTCGACGACCTCATCATCTACCGCGTCGCCGCCGACGACGTGCTCGTGGTCTGCAACGCCTCGAACCGCGCCAAGATCGTCGGGCACTTCATCGCCCGCCTCGGCGCCACGCACGCCGTCACCGACATCTCCGACGACACCGCCCTCATCGCGCTGCAGGGCCCCAAGGCCATGGAGATCCTCCGCGGCGCCATCGGCGATGGACGCATCGAGGAGCTCCCGGCGTTCCACTTCGCCGACGCGCGGGTGTTCAACGTCGAGTGCACCGTCTCCCGTACCGGCTACACGGGCGAGGACGGCGTCGAGATCTTCTGCCCCCCCGGCGAGGCCGCCCGCATCTGGCGCGGGCTCCTCGGCCTCGGCGAGCCCCTCGGCGCCAAGCCCGCGGGCCTCGGCGCGCGCAACACCCTGCGGCTCGAGTGCCGCATGGCCCTCTACGGCAACGACATCGACGAGACCACCAACCCCCTCGAGGCCGGCCTCGGCTGGGTGGTCAAGTTTGAAAAGAACGACTTTGTCGGCAAAGCCGCTCTTTCTACAATCAAGGCGAACGGATTGACGAGAAAGCTCGTCGGCTTTGAGATGTCTGATAAGTCCATTGCGAGGGATCATTGGCAAGTCGTCAATGACTCCAATGAACAAGTCGGATATGTGACCAGCGGGTCGCCGTCTCCCACCACGGGAAAGAACCTGGGTTTGGCGTACGTGCCCGCGGAGCTGTCGGCGCTGGGCACGGCGCTGCGGCTGCGCGACCCCGAGCGGGGGCGCACCGGCGCGGCGGTGGTGGCCAAGACCCCGTTCTACAAGCGGGCGGCGAAGCCCTGAAGCCAGCCTGACTGCAGCGCAGCGAACATCGCGAGCGCGCAGAAGATGAGGGCGTCGATGCGGTCGAGGATGCCGCCGTGCCCCGGGAGCAGCGCCCCCGAGTCCTTCACCCCCGCGGACCGCTTGAGGATCGACTCGCAGAGGTCGCCGGCCTGACCGAAGGCCCCGGCGACGGCTGCGAGCGCCACGCCCTGCCCCAGCCCCAGCGCCGGGAGGAACGTGGCGTGCGCGAGGACGCTCCCGAGCACCGATCCCCCGAGGCCGCCGATGGCGCCGGCCCAGGTCTTGTTCGGCGAGACCGCGGCGTAGAGCTTGGGTCCGCCGATGCCCTTGCCGGCGAAGTAGCCGCCGGTGTCGCCGAACCACGAGAACATCATGGTGAGCACGCAGAGCCCGCCGCCCTGGAAGGGCGTGCCGAAGGTGCGCACGAGGGCCAGCGCGGCCATGGGGGCGCCGAGGTACAGCGGGGCCATGACCAGGGCTGCCGACCGATGCAGCGCCGCGGGGATCTGCGTGGGTCGGGCCAGCGCCGCGAGCATCACCACGGGGGCCAGGGCTGCGAGGCCCAGCCCCAGCAGCGAGCCGTGCACCGCGCCGAAGCGGGTGCCCACGAGCAGGGCGAAGACGGCGAGGGTGAGCCCGGTGCCGAGCACGCGACCGGTGCGGTCGTCGGGGTGCGTGAGCGTGAGGAACTCCCACGTCGCGACCGCCATGGCCGCCGCGCAGAGCGAGAACCAGGCGAGGTCGGGCCCCAGGTAGATGATCCCCAGGATGATCGGGGCGCCGATGAGGGCCGTCAGGAACCGGACAGCAAGGTTGGACATGGCGCGGTGGTCTGCTGGGGTGGGACCAGACCGAAGCGCCGCTGCCGCCGTTGGAACGCCGCGATGGCCAGGTACAGGTGCTCGACCTGGAAGTCTGGCCACAGGATATCGGAAAAGAAGAGCTCGCTGTAGGCCGAACCCCACAGCATGAAGTTCGAGATGCGAAGCTCGCCCCCGGTACGGATCATGAGGTCCGGCGCGCCGCACTGCATCGACGGGAGCAGGGCCTCGAGGGCGCGCTCGTCGACGGCCTCGGGCGCCAGCGATCCCTCGGCGCAGCGGGCGGCCAGGGTGCGGGCGGCCTGCACGATCTCCTCGCGGCCCCCGTAGGACAGGGCGAGCGTGAGGGTCATGCCCTGGTGGTCTTGCGAGGCCTCGGTGACGGCCTCGAGGGCGCCGCGCACGTGCGCCGGGAGCCGGTCGAGGGAGCCGATGCCGCGCAGCCGCACGCCGTTCTGCAGGATCTCGTCGCGCTCCTGGAGGAGGTACTCCTCGAGCAGGGCCATGAGTCCCTCGACCTCGCCGTGGGGCCGGCCCCAGTTCTGCTCGGAGAACGCGTAGAGCGTCAGCTCGCGCACGCCGAGGCGCCGGCACGCCCGCACGATGCGGCGCACGGTGTGGCTCCCGGCGCGGTGCCCTGCGAGCCGGGGCCGCCCGCGGAGCTCGGCCCAGCGGCCGTTGCCGTCCATGGTGATGGCGATGCGCTCGGGAACGTTGCGAAGCTCGATGGTGCTGCTCATGGACCGTTTCGCCGTCGCGCACCCCTTACTCCGCGCGGCGCCGGGGGTTCAATGCGAACCGGGACGGAGCGTCGCGATTGCCGGGCGAACGGTCGCGACATAGCTTGGGTGGTCACGATGGCTGAGCGAGATCTGTACGCCGTGCTCGGAGTTCCCCGCGACGCCTCGCCCGAGGCCGTCAAGAAGGCATTTCGCGCCCAGGCGCTGAAGCACCACCCCGACCGTAACCCCGGCGACAAGAAGGCCGAGGAGGCCTTCAAGGCGCTCAACAACGCCCACGAGGTCCTCGGCGACCCGAAGAAACGCAAGCTCTACGACGAATTCGGCGAGGTCGGTCTGCGCGAGGGCTTCAACCCCGACGCGTTCCGCCAGTGGCAGGGCGCGGGCGCCGGAGCCGGCGGCGGACCCAACCTCGAGGACCTCTTCGGCGCCCAGGGGGGCGGTGGTGGCGCCGTCGATTTCTCCGAGCTGTTCGGGCACATGTTCCAGGGCGGTCGCGGCGGTCCCTTCGCCGGGGCCGGGGGCGGGGCTGGTGGACGCACGCGCTCCACCCGCGGTCGCGACCTCGAGAGCGATCTGCTCATCGATCTTCCGCTGGCGATGCGGGGCGGCGAGGTCACCCTCACCTCCCGCGGCGAGCCCATTCGGGTCCGCATTCCGCAGGGCACCCGCGAGGGCGGCCGGCTGCGCATCCCCGGCAAGGGGCTCCCGTCTGCCGCTGGGGGCCACGCCGGCGACCTGCTCCTCGAGGTGAAGATCGAGCCCCACCCGTACTTCTGGATCGAGGACGACGAGCTCCACGTGCGTCTCCCGGTGGCGCTGGCCGAGGCCTACCTCGGGACCAAGGCCACGATCCCCACGCCGTCGGGCGACGTGACGCTGCGGGTGCCGCCGAAGACCGTGCACGGGGCGCGGCTTCGGGTGCGCGGCAAGGGTGTTCCCGGTACGGCCAAGCGTCCGGCCGGGGACCTCACGGTGCACGTCGAGGTCGCCCCGCTTCCGGCGGGTCCCGAGGTCGACGAGGCCATCGCGCTGCTGGCGAAGGTGCAGCCCGACGTGCCTCGCGACGACCTGAAGTTCTAGGGGCCGCCGGGGGCTTCGAGGGTCGCGTCGACGATCTCGTCGCCCGGGAGCAGCCGGTCGGCGATGTTCATCCCCTCGACCACCTGGCCGAGGTAGGGGTACCGCGCGTCGAGGTGCGGGGCGTCGGCGAGGGTGATGAAGAACTGCATGCCGCCGGTGTCGAGGCCGGCGAGGGCCACGCCCACGGCGCCGCGCTCGAAGCGGGCTCCCGACAGCTCCGTCGTCACGATGCGGGTGGTTCCGCCGTAGCCGTCGTGCCGGGGGTCGCCGCCCTGGGCCACGAAGCCCGGCACCACGCGATGAAACACCGTGTGGGCGTAGGTCCCCGCGCGGGTGGCGTCGGCGAGCACGCGCAGCGCCTCGGGGGCCGTGTCGGCGCGCAGGGCGATGCGAATGGTCCCCGCCGTCGTGTGCAGCACCCAAGTCCCCGCACCCGCCGCTGGCGCCAGCACCCCGTCGGCAGGACCGACGCCCGCATCGGGATCGGCGGCCTGCCGCAGCGCGCGTACGGTGGTCTCCGGCGACGCGCCGGTGAGGTGCAGGTCCCGCCGCAGCGCGACGGCGTGCAAGCGGGCCTCGAGGGAGACGGGCTCGGGCAGGTCGAAGGGGGCCTGCAGGAGCTGCGACAGCGCCGCCGGGGCCATGGCGCGGGCGTGCTCCGGGTGGGCTTGCAGGGCTCCGAGCAGCGCCGCGAGCACCCCCGGGTCCCGCTGTCCGGCGAGCGTCGCGAAGAGCGGACGCGCGTACACGGCGGGCAAGAGGGCCGCCGCCTCGGCGATGGGCTCGATGGCGCGGGGCTCCGATCCCGCCCGGGGGAGCAGGTCGCGCAGGGTCTGGGCGAGCTGCGC
>CAIMWA010000041.1 GCA_903845045.1 uncultured delta proteobacterium
AGCAGGTGTGCGGCGGCGTGTGCATCAGCGTGCTGAGCGACGCCGCGAACTGCGGCGCTTGCGGCAACGCGTGCGCGACGGGCCAGATCTGCGTGAGCGGGGGCTGCGTCGTGCCGCCGACCGGCGAGCGGCTCTTCGCCACGGCGGGAACGACGATGTTCACGGTGCCGCCCAAGGGTCTGTAACGAAATAACATGTCCCGCTCATGCCTCCGCGCCCGCGGGATGGATCGTGTAGTTCCATTCCCCGTGGAACGCGTGGGGCTCGAGATGAACCTCGGCGAGCTGCCGGTCGGAAACGCGGCGCCCCTTTGCATAGGTGCGAGTATCGATCCGGCTGCGCACGCGTAGTCCGGTTTTCGTGGTCGTCGCGGAGATGAGGCTCACGATGACCTGATGAGTGACCAGTGGTTTTCCGCGCCAGTTCTGCGAGATGAACGAGAAGAGCCGATGCTCGATCTTGTTCCATTTGCTGGTGCCCGGCGGCAGATGACAGACTGTGATCGGAAAGCCCAATTCGTTGGCGAGGCCCTGCAGCTCCAGTTTCCAGAGGCGCAGTCGATACCCGTTGCTTCCACCGCCGTCGGCCGTGATCACGAGCGACGTCGCGAGCGGGTACCGGGGCGCTCCCATTTCTGTCCACCAGGTGCGGACCGACTGTACCGCGAACTCGCCGGTGTCGTGGCTGATCCCGACGCTGACCCACGCCTCGTTCTGCTTCAGGTCGTAGACGCCGTAGGGGGTCGCGCGCCCGAGTTCGTCGTCAACGAAGTCGTGTCCCTGAACGTCCTCCGGATCTCCCTTGGCGCGCAGCTCGCGTCCGCCGTTCTTGAACTCCCCCACCAGCTCCCGCTTCTTGGTATCGACAGAGATTACGGGCTGGTTCGCGTCGAGCTGACGACGGAGCACCTCGTTGATGTGCTCGAACTGCGCGTTGCGGTCCGGATGCTGCGAGCCTTCGAGGCGTTTGCGATTGGCCTGGAGGCTGTAGCCGAGTTCCTTGAGCAGCCTCGCCACCAACGGCGCACTCGTCGCGTGGCCCTGCTGGGCCAACGCATCGACGAGGTTGCGCTGGCTGCGCGCCGTCCACAGCAGGGGCGACTCGGGGTCGCCCCGCGTGGTTGACTCGACCAGCGCCTTGAGGTCCGGCAGCAGCGTGGGGTCCTTCGACGTCGCCTTCTTGCGACCGCCGCCAGGACGTCGGCTCCGCGTGGGGTCCATCGGTGGCTTCGTGCCCTCCTCCAGCGCATTGGCCTCGCGAATGCCGCTGCGGACCGTGGCGGGGGCCATCCCCGTCGCGCGAGACACCGCCGCGACACCGCCGCGTCCGAAGGCGAGCGCTTCACTCGCAGCGAACAGTCGCCGCGCTCGCTCCGTCAGATCGCCTTGGAGCTTCCGAAAGCGCTCGCCGATCTTGCCCTCGGCCGCCGATCGATCCTTCATCGTGCTCATGCCCCGACTGGAGCTCTCGGCCAGGATGGAAGTCAACTACATTATTTCGTTACAGACCCCAACGTCACCTCGGTGAACGTGGTGGTGGTCGGCGGCGGCGGTGCGGGGCCTGCGCTCGGGGGCAACTACGGCGGCGGAGGCGGCGGCGCGCTCTGCTGGCGCAACCTCGTCG
>CAIMWA010000042.1 GCA_903845045.1 uncultured delta proteobacterium
CGCATCACCAACATGGACGGCTCGGACCTCAGCAACAACCAGTGCCTCCCGCAGCAGGCCTCGGGCGACGCGCCGACGGTCGCGCGGCGGGTGCTGGCGTTCATGCCCTGACCCCGCGGGTCAGTCGGTGCGCGCGGCGCTCGCGGGCACGAGCAGCGTGTAGCGTCCGCGGGCGTCGGCGGTGGCCGAGCCGACGCGCGCGACGACTCCGGGCGCGGTGCCGCTGCGCAAGCGCACCAGGGCCTCGATGGTCGCGCCGGGGGCCACCGCGCCGCTCGCGTCGCGCACCGTTCCCTGCACCTGCACCGGCGCCTCGAGCGACGTGTCGAGGTTCATCACCGTCTGCGCGACGCACACCGAGGCGCTGAGCGTGACCGGCAGGCCGGAGTTCTCCGGCGGCTCGATGAGCAGCCGATAGAGCCCGGGGTTCACGTCGATGCGGAACGACCCGTCGCCGACGGTGACCGCCCCGGACGGCGCCGTGTACTCGGCGAGAGCGGCGACGTCGGCGTCGGCGAGGCACGGGTCGTTCGGCGCGGCGGCTCCGTAGGGCACCGCGGTGACCCGGGCGTTGCGGACGGCGAGGCCGTCGCGACCGAGCACGCGGCCGAGCACCGACGGACGCGCGCTCGCCGAGAACACCTGCCCGGCCTGCGTCGCCGCGTCGCCGCGCACGCGGAAGCCATGCTGCATCGCGCTGCGGTAGAGCTCTCCGCGCGGCGTCACGGTGACGTCGTAGTCGCCCGGGATGAGCCACGCGCGAAGGCTCCCGGCGCCGTCGGTCTCGACCGTCGAGGTGAACCACGCGGTGCTCCCGGCGAGCCCGGACGGGGCTGCCACCGCGGTGCGGAACGTCACCGACGCGCCGGCCAACGCCTGGCTGCGACCGCGCGCGTCGACGCCCTCGGCCGAAGCGCGCACGTCCACGCAGCCCGCGCACGGCGCTCCCGGGGACGGGGAGCGCGGCGGCGTCGCGGTCGCGGGGATCATGCCCGCGGGGAGCCCCGCGAGGTCGCCGACGGTCACCGTCACGCGCCGCCCGCCCGCGGCGGCGGCCTCGAGCGTCGCGCGCGGAACGTCGATGGCGAGGCTTCCGCCGTGCCCGTCGTCCGTCGTGAGGCGGAGCGACCACGCGTCCGGCGAGCCCGGCGCGAGGCGGCACGTGAACGCGCCGTCGGCTCCGCTCGCGGACACCGTCGACACCACGCGCTCGTCCGTCGCCGGGTCGACGGCGCGCACCGCGAAGCCCGCGAGCGCCGCTCCCGCGGTGGTGCGCATGGCGCCGTCCCAGCTCACGTACGCGGCAGGGTAGGCGAGGTCGAAGCGCTGCGCGGCGATGCCGTCGCGAACCTCGAAGCCAGCCTCGAAGCGCGGAGGCACCGTCGCCGCCCACGCCGACGCCGGTCGCACCACGACGTCGAAGAGCCCCGACGTGAGCGTCGTGGTCCACGTGTAAGCGGCGCGGTCGCGCGAGGCCGCGAGCATCGGGGCGCCGTCGGCGACGCACTCGACCGGCGGCTGCACGCCCGCGAGGCCCGACGGCGCGAACTCGAGCGTCGCCGGGACGTAGAGCGCGGCGCCGCCTTGCGGGTCCGGCGCGGTGACGACGCCGAAGACCGCGCGCGGGGCGCCGAGCGCGAGGTCCACGGACTCGTCGGCGGCGATGGTGCGCGGGCGGGTGAGCGTCGGATACGCGTACGCGTTCGCGCGGCCCGCCGCCGGCGACACGGCGAAGAAGACCTCGGCCCGCGCCGTCGAGACGCATCGACGGGTGCTGGCATCGCAGGTCGCGCCGGGGCAGTCGGCGTCGTTGCGGCACGCCGCCGCGCCGGTCTGAGCGACGACGGTGTCGCCGAGGCACGCCGCCGTCGACGCCCCGGAGACCCACGCGAGCAGCAGCGCAGCGCGCACCCTCATGGCTGCACCAGGTACGCGCACTGCTGGAGCGGATCGAAGACGCCGCCGTCGGCGCCGGTGGTGGTGCCGCCGCGGGGCACGACGAAGATCCACCACGTCTCGAAGGCGAGGTCGCCGGCCACCGAAGGCGTGCGGTAGTTGCCGCTGAGAAGCAGCTGCGACGACGTCACGTAGAGCTCGACGCGGTTGCAGCCGACCTGCGGGATGGTGAGCGTGCGGACCACCATGCGGCGGACGTTGCCGTCGGACGGAACGATCTCCGGCCGCAGGTCGGGCTCGCACGTCGTGCCCGTCATCGGCACGCAGTCGCGGTTGGCGTTCACGAAGAACTGGTACTCGAGGGCCTTGTCGACGCCGTCGTCGTCGATGGGCACGCGGAAGTCGACCTGCGTCGGTCCGGTGCCTTGCTGGAGCACCAGCAGCCCGCCGAGGCGCGGCGACGTGACGCCCTGCACGTCCTGGATGCGCGGCGCCGTCACCGGCGCCACCAGCGTCTCCGTGGAGCGCGTGATGAGGCAGGCAGTGAGGCACGACGTGCAGGCGATCATCGCAGCGTGTCGTCGCACGGCAGCGAGAACCGTACCACGGGCCCGCGCCGCGCCACACGCGCTCGGATTCGCGGCTGCGCGTCGTCGGCGCCTCCGACGCCGCACTGACAACGGAGTCGCGGTGTCGGGGTCGCGAAGCGATGCCCCCGCGGGCTCGTTCGCTCGTAGGATGCGCGGCGATGATCGGACGTCTTCGCGGTCGCGTGGTCTCGGAGTCGGCGGACGGCACCCTCGTCCTCGACGTCGGCGGCGTCGGGTACGAGCTGCTCGTGCCGTTGGGAACGCTCGGGCGCTGCGTCGCCGAGGCCGACGGCGCGGTGGTGCTCCAGGTGGTGACGCACGTGCGCGAGGACGCCATCACCCTCTTCGGCTTCGCCGACGAGCGCGAGCGCGCGGCGTTCCGTCTGCTCACGGCGGTGGCCGGTGTCGGTCCGCGCACGGCGGTGTCGGTGCTCGGCGTGCTGCCGTCGGGAGAGCTCGCGGCGGCGGTGGCGCGCGGCGACGTGCGCAAGCTCCAGTCGGTGCCCGGCGTCGGCAAGCGCATCGCCGAGCGCCTCGCGCTGGAGTTGAAGGACAAGCTCACGGGGCTGCCCGGAACCGCCGCGGCGGTGCGCGCCGCGACGCTCGCGGTGCCTGCGGTGGCGGCGCGGGAGCCGTCGGACCCGCTCGCAGCGGCGCTGCTGGGCATGGGCTTCAAGCCCGCCGAGGCCGAGCGTGCGGCGACGGCGCTCGCGGACCGCGCCGCCGAGCCCCTCGACGTGCGCGTGCGCGACGCCTTGAAGCTCTTGGTGCGCTGACCGTCAGCGCGCGTCGCGGTCGGCCGCGGGCGCGGCGGCGTCGCCGGGATCCGCCGATGCGTCGGTGTCGCCTTCGCCCATGACGCCGGTGGTGGGCTCGGCGGCGCTGGCGTCGCGGGCGTGGTGCGCCGCGGCGGCGGAGGCGTCGGCCTCGGCAGCGATGATCTGCGGCAGACGCGAGCGCGCGCCCTCGAGGTAGTGCGGGGCGTCGAGGATCACGTACGGCGCGCGGTGCGAGAGGGCGCGCTCGGCGTTCTCCGTGTCGAGCCAGCGCAGGATCTTGGGCACTGCGGCGACGCTCCAGGGGTGCGTGTCGTGGAGCAGCACGGTGCCGCCGGCGTGGTTGCCGAGCGCCGTGATGACCGCCTGGGCGACGCCCTCGGCGTTGTTCACGAGCAGGTAGTCGTGCGGGTCGATGGACCACATCCACAGCTCGTTGCCGCGGGCGACGAGGTGGCGGCGCACGTCCTCGCTGTAGGCACCGTACGGCGGGCGAAAGAGGTGCGGGCGCTCGCCGAGAACCTCCTCGATGAGGTCGGCGTTGTGCTCGATCTCGTAGCGCACGCGGTCCGGCGGGAGCTGCGGCAGCACGAGGTGGTGCACCGTGTGGTTCCCCACGATGTGCCCCTGCGCGACGATGTCGCGGAGGATCTGCCGGGCGCGCGACCGCAGCGGCTCCTCGCTCGATTCGAGGCGCCATCCGCAGACGAAGAACGCGGCGTGGATGCCCGCGCGGGACAGCATCGGCAGGAGCCGGTCGGTGGTGCCCGGGTTCGGTCCATCGTCGAAGGTGAAGAGCACCTCGCGGGCGCCGGGGCGGCCGAGCGAGAGGTCCCAGCCCCAGCGCAGCCGCGCCTCGGGGTTGAGCAGCGGCGGCGGCCACGACGGCGCGCGCGCGGCGTCGGGCGGCACCACCACGCCGAGAGGCTCGACGTGCCCCGCGTCGTCGACGGTGGCCAGCAGCCGCGGGAGCAGCGGGATGCGGAGGTTCAGCGCGGCGCGTGCGCGCGGGTGCGACGACAGCGCCATGAGCACGCCCGTCGCCACCGCCGCGCCGACCGCGAGCAGCGCCACGGCCCGGAACGCGAGGGCTTGCGAGCGGCGTGCGGCGCGTTGCTGGCGGCGGCCCATGGCGTTCGACCCCGCAACGCTCTACTCCCAACGGGCCTCGACGCGCCAGAAGATGCGGCTCAGGTGCAGAGGTCGCGGCAGGTGGTGCGACCCGAGCGCGGGCACGAGAGGCCGTCGGTGGTGCTGCGCAGCGCGCTCCAGACGAGCGTGTCGAGGTCCAGGGACCACACGTCGCCGGCGGTGCCGCAGTCGGTCTTGCCGCCGTAGAGCAGGGCCCGATGCCGCGCGGGGTCGGCGGCGAAGACGAACGCGCTGCGACGCTCCGGCGAGGCGTCGTCGGGGGTCACGAAATCCGCAGGAAAATTGCAGAATCCGCTGCCCGGCGTGCCCGGCGTGTCGCCCGCGGCGCGCTGCGCGACGGCGCCGGTGCCGTCGAGGGTGCTCACGTCGTTGCGGTTGCCGAGGGCGCCGTCGTCGTGGCCGCCGAAGAGCAGCAGGTCGTCGCCGCGGGAGACGAGCCCGTGGTTGATGCGTCCGAGGAGCGCGTCGGTGTCGCCGCCGAGGGTCACCTGCGACCACCGCCACGTGCCGAAGTCGAGGCGCCACGCGTCGTGCAGGAACGGACCGGTGAAGGCGTTGGCGTCGCCGCCGGAGACGATCCACATGGCGCCGCGCATCATCGCCGCGGCGTGGAATTCACGGGCCGAAGGCGCCGGCGTCGCGGTGATGGGCGACCACTCGTGGTTGACGAGGTCGAAGCGGAACGCGTCGCCGCGGGGCGCGAACGCGAGGCCGTTGGTGCTCGTGTTGCCGCCGAAGACCACCGCGGTGTCCGTCGCGTCGTCGACGACGAGGGTCGCGTTGGCGCGGGCGCTCGGCGCCGTGCCCTTGGCGTACAGCAACTCCCACTGCTGCGTCGCGAAGTCGAAGGACCACAGATCCGGGTACAGCGTGTACGCCCCGCTGGACCCGGTGCGCGCGCGCCCGCCGAACATCAGCATGCGGTGACGGTTCGGGTCGACGGCGACGGCCGCGCGCGCGCGGGGCGACGGGTGCGTGTCCGTCGGGACCTGCGTCCACCGGTCGCAGCGCGGGTCGTAGCGCCACGTCTCGCCGCTGAACGCGGGCTGCGACATGCACGACACGACGGGGCCCACGTCGCCGCCGAAGACGTAGAGCGCGCCGGTGGCGGGGTCCACGGCGCCGGCGGCGTCGGCGCGTGGCATGGGCTGCGCCGCCGACGGGAAGCACGCGGGCGCGTCGGGCGCCACGTCCGCTGCGGCGGCGTCGGGCACCGCGGCGTCGGACACCGCGGCGTCGGCTGGGGTGGTGGGCGAGGACGCGGGAGCTCCCGTGCAGGCCGGGAGCAACGACGCGAGCAAGAGGGCGCGGCGCATTGTCGGCCCAGTGTGCACGGCGAGGCGCGTGGTGCGCACGCGGAATGTGCCGCGTCAGCCCGGGTCCGCCGGGGGCTCGTCGGGGGCTGCGGGCGGAGCTTCGGCCGGCGCCGGCGGGGCCTCGGCCGGAGCGGGGTTCGTCGCAGGAGGCGGCGCGTCGACGACCTCGGCGAGGCGCGCGACGAGGGCCGCCTGGCTCTCCTCGGAGAGCTCGGTGTACTCGCGCAGCGTCGGCAGCTCGCGCAGCGAGCGGAACCCGAAGAACTCGAGGAAGAACTTCGAGGTGCCGTAGAGCAGCGGGCGGCCGGGCTCCTCCTTGCGGCCGATGGTGCGCACGAGGTCCCGCTCGAGCAGGGTCTTGAGCGACGACCCGCTGTCGACGCCGCGCACCTCGTCGATCTCGGGACGCGTGATGGGCTGCCGGTACGCCACGATGGCGAGGGTCTCCACCTGCGCGCGGGAGAGGCGCACGGGCTTGGCCTGGAGCAGCTCGCGCACGAACGGCGCGTTGGCCGCGCTCGACCGGAAGAGCCACGCGCCAGCGACCTCGTCGAGGTGGATGCCCCGGGGCGCGTACTCCTGCGAGAGCTCGCCGAGCATCCGTCGCACCTCGCGGGTCTCCGCCTGCGCGATGGCCGCGAGCTCGGCGACGGTGATGGGGTGGTCGCTCGCGAAGACGAGGCTCTCGAGGATGCCTCGCAGGTGCTCCTCGGAGACCGACCGCGCGCCGGCGCGGGCGACGCCGGGCTGCGTGGGCTCGTCCGTCGGGAGCAGGTCTTCGTCGCTCATCGCCAGTCGTCCCGCACGGTGTCGAGGGTGGCCTTGTCGTCGGTGAGCACGAGCGTCACGTGCAGCGGCTCGCCGTCGCCGGTCTGGAAGAGCCGCGTCATGCGCAGCCGGGTCATCTCGAGCAGCGCCAGGAACGTCAC
>CAIMWA010000043.1 GCA_903845045.1 uncultured delta proteobacterium
GCCCTCGGCGGCGTCTACAAGCTCAGCGCCATCCGCGACGAGGCGGGCGTCTGGCAGCACCGCGTGAAGGTCAGCGAGCAGGCCGCGAAGACCAGCATCCCGGGCATCCACCAGGTGCGGCGCTACGAGCGCGACGGGGTCTTCGTGGGCGACGTGATCTACGACACGATGCACGGCGCCGAGCCCTCGCGCACCGCCGTCGACCTCGCCGACGCCACGCGCCGGCGCACCTTCGAAGCGACGCTCGCGCACCACGACCTGCTGGTTCCCGTGTACCGGGGCGGCGTCCGCACCATGGAGATCGCGCCGGTCTCCGAGGTGCGCGCGCGCACGGCATCGCAGCTCGCGTCGCTGCCCGCAGGGACGCGGCGCTTCGACAACCCGCAGCCCCATTTCGTGGGCCTCGAGGCGTCGCTGCACGACACGCGCGTCCGTCTCGTCGACGAGGCGCGCGCGGGCCACGACCACTGAGGGTCGCGGGCGTGGGCACCTCCGATCGCAGCTCCCCCGCGGGTCGCACGCACCTCGCCGTGGTCGTGGTGCCCGTGGTCGGCGCCCTGGTGCACGCCCTCCGCTTCACGGGGTGCAGCGTCGACGACGCGTACATCTCGTTCCGCTACGCGGCGAACCTCGCGCGCGGCCACGGCCTCGTCTTCAACGCCGGCGAGCGCGTCGAAGGCTTCTCGAATTTCCTCTGGACGATGCTCGCCGCGGCCTTCCTTCGACTCGGCGCCAGCGCCCCGCTCTGGATGCCGCTCGTCGCCCTCGCGACGCTGCTCGCGCTCGTCGCCGTCACCGCCCGCGGCGTGCGCGCCCTCGCCGAAGACCCCGCGCACCCGGGAGCGCTCCGTGGCTCCGTCGCGGCTGCCGTCGTCGCCCTCTCGTCGGGCCTCGGCTACCACGCCTTCGCGGGCCTCGAGACGGTGCCCTTCACCCTCGCTTTCACCGTCGCCGCGCTGGCCGCGGTGGAGCGCCGTCCGACGGCCTTTGCCATCGCGACGACGGTGGCGTTGATGCTTCGTCCCGAGGCCGGGCTCGTCGGCGTTTGGGGCCTCGCGGTGCTCGCCCTTGGCCCCGGTGGACGACGCCGTGCCCTCCGCGCGACGGCGCTCCTCGCGCTCCTCGTGGGCCCCTATCTCGCCTGGAAATGGGCGTATTTCGGCGCGTTGCTCCCGAACACGCTGCACGCGAAGACCCCCGACCGCGGCGCCGGCCTGCATTACCTCGGCGCCTGGATGGCCTCCGCCGGCGGCCTCGCGCTCCTCGCGGCGACGGGCCTTCGACGCATGCGCTTCACCGAGCGCGCGCTGCTTGCGCTGGTGGCCCTGCACACCGCCGCGGTGGTGCTCGAGGGCGGCGACTGGATGCTCGGCTTCCGTCTCTTTCTGCCGTCGTTGCCGTGCCTCGCGATGGTCTTCGAGGCGCAGCTTCGGGAGCGCCTCGCAGCCCCAGGGACCTTCGCCCCGCGCGCGGCGGCGCTGCTGTCGGCGCTCGCGGTGCTGCTCTGGGGCGCGCAGAACGTCGTCGACGGCGGACGCATCGCCCACGTCAACGAGCTCCAGGCCCCGCAGGACGAGGCCCACGCGGCCCTCGCGCGGGAGCTCCGGGACCGCGGCGCGCGCTCCGTGGGGCTCCACGACATCGGCGTCTTCGGCTACGCGGCGCCGTCGGTGCGCATCGCCGACCTCGGCGCCCTCACCGACACCACCCTCGCGCGCCTGCCCGGCGGCATGGGGCGCAAGCACGTCGACGACGCCTGGCTCCTCGCGCGCAACCCCGACCTGCTGCTGTTCAACGCGTTTCCGGTCGGAGCGCCGGGCGATCCGCACCCGGTGCTGCGGGTGCAGTGGCCCGTGGAGCGCCGGCTCATGGCCCTCGCGACGTTCCGCGAGCGCTACGTCGCCGAGTGCGCGGCGAGCATCGCGGGCTACCATGTGGCGCTGGTGTACCGCCGCCGCGACGCCGCCCTCGCCCCGCCGCCCGCGGGCGCGCTCTGCACCACGCTCCCCGCCGCCCTGGCCCACGCCGGCCGCTGGAGCGCCTCGCTGGCCGCTGCGTTCTCGCCGGACGACTGACTCTCCTTGGGCCTGCCCGCGACTCCCGGCTGTCCATGCGCGGGATCACGAAGCACCGTGCTGGGCGCAGCACAGGCGATGCGGCGGTCGCTTCGGGGGCACGGCGTGCACCGAGGTTTCTCCCGCTCCCGGCCTCAGCGTCGTTGCCCGGTTGCACGTCACCCGTGCAAGGCGTACCCTTCGAGGCGTCGTGATCACCAGCTTCGCGGATCAGACCACCGAGGACATCTTTCACGGCGCCGAGACGAAGGCCTCGAGAGCGATCCCGAAGGCGATCTGGGGCGTTGCCCGTCGCAAGCTCGACCTCCTCGGCGCGGCGCACGACGTGAAGGACCTCGGGGCCCCGCCTGGAAACCGCCTGGAAAAGCTTCGGGGAGACCTTGATGGCAAATGGAGCATCCGCATCAACGACCAGTATCGCGTCATCTTCCGCTTCGATGGCGGTTCGGCGCACGACGTACGGATCCGCGATTACCACTAGGAGCTTCCCGCGATGATGCCGAAGAACCGACCGCCGACACCGCCGGGCGAGATCCTGCTGGAGGAGTTCTTGAAGCCCCTCGGCATGACGCAGGTTTCGCTGGCCGAGAGCATGGGTGTACCCATTCAGCGCGTGAACACGCTCGTGAACGGCAAGCGTGGGGTCACCGCGGAGACGGCCATCCTGCTGGCCGATGCGCTGCACACGACGCCCGAGTTCTGGATGAACCTGCAGGTGGCCTTCGACCTCTGGCACGCACGAAAGGCGCTCGAAAAGGCCGGTTGAGCGGAGCTCGCGATCGGCGATCCACTGGTCGCGCAGGCGTACCTGCTCCTCCAGCTCCCGGATGCGCGACGCCTTGGACACCCGAACGGGAGAGCTCTCCTCGCGGAAGAGTGCGAGCCCGAACGCCTCGGGCGCCGATGGATCGGATCCGGAGATGGTGCCCGCAGGGCCGTCAACCGGGCCGCTTGACCGATATCGGGCCTGAACGTTTACCCAACTCTCAGCGGTTCCGACGTACCGCAGTCCGTCCCGCTCCGCCTGCCGCCGCGGGACCTCCGACGGACCGTCGTTCGCCCTCCCTGCGGCGCCGCGCTTTCGATACGCTCCGCCCGCCATGACCGAAGCCCCCTGGAGCCTCTCCGCCTCCGCCTTGAGCGCGCGCCTCGCCGCCGGCGACCTCACCTCCCGCGACGCCGTCGACGCCCACCTCGCGCGCATCGCGACGCTCGATCCGTCGCTCCGGGCCTTCACGCAGGTGTTCTCCGCCGAGGCCCGGGCCGACGCCGACGCCCGCGACGAGGAGCGCCGCAACGGCTTCGTGCGCGGCCCGCTGCACGGCCTGCCGGTGACCATCAAGGAGTGCTTCGACCTCGTCGGGCTCCCCACGACCATGGGAGTGCGCGGCCGCCTCGACCACCGCGCGACCCGCGACGCCGTCATGGCCACGCTGCTCCGCGAGGCCGGCGCGGTGATCCTCGGGCGCACGAACCTCTCGCAGACCATGCTCTTCTCCGAGAGCCGCAACCCCATCTACGGGCAGACCGCCAACCCCTTCAGCCTCGCGCACTCGTCGGGTGGATCGTCCGGTGGCGAGGCGTCGGCGGTGGCCGCGGGCATGTCGCCGCTCGGCGTCGGCACCGACATCGGCGGATCCATTCGCGCGCCCGCGGCGTTCTGCGGCGTCGTCGGCTTCAAACCCACCCTCGACCGGCTCCCGTCGCGCGGCCAGGGCACGATCCTCCGCGGCCAGGAGGGCGTTCGCAGCATGTGCGGCCCCGTCGCGCGCACCGTCGCCGACGTCGACCTCTTCTTCCGCTCCATGGACCCGCAGCGCATGAACGCCCTCGACCCGCGCGTCGCGCCGCTGCCCTGGGCTCCCCTCGGCAGCGTCGAGGTCCGAGGGCTGCGCGTGGGCTGGTACACCGACGACGGCGTGGTGCCCGTGAGCGCGGCCATCGCGCGCGCCGTCGGCGTGGCCCGCGACGCCCTCGCGGCGGCGGGCTGCGAGCTGGTGGCCTTCACGCCTCCCGATGTCCCAACGCTCTTCGACGAGTACCTCGCGGCGATGAGCGCCGACGGCGGCGCCGGGCTCCTCGACGCCCTCCGCCACGACCCCGTGGACCCGACGCTGGCTCCGATGCTGCGCCTCGCGCGGGTGCCCGACTCGGTGCGCCGCGCCCTCGCCGGCGCTGCGCTCGCCGCGGGCCAGACCACCCTCGGACGCATGCTCCAGAGCATGGGCGCCAAGGACGTGCGCGCGTACTGGCGCCACATCGACGCGCTGCGCACGTACCGCCTCGACCTCCTCGACCGCATGGACGCCGCCGGCATCGACGCCCTCATCGGTCCGGCCTTCGCGACGCCGGCGCTGCCCCACGGGCTCTCGAAGAACTTCACCGCCGCCGCCACACCGACGCTGCTCTGGAACGCCGTGCAGTTTCCCGCGGGCGTCGTGCCCGTAACGCGCGTGCAGACCGGCGAGACGAAGCGCACCCCGGGCAAGGCCCTCGCGGAGCGCATCGCGACGAAGGTCGACGCCCAGAGCGCCGGACTCCCGGTGGCCGTGCAGGTCGTCTCGCGCCCGTGGAAGGACGAGACCGCCGTGGCCCTCATGGCTGCGCTCGAAGCAGGGCTCCTGGGCCGCGGGGACCTTCCGCGCACGCCCGTGACGCCATGAGCATCGCCGACGCTCGCAATGGCCTTCGGTTCGGGCCCGAGGGCTGCGGGGAAACCCAGGGCTGCCGTCGGGGGCCGACGGTGAACCGGGTCTCGATGAGCCCCCACCCCCGGCCCCGCCCCCACGAGTGGGGGCAGGGAGCGCGGAGCGGGGGACAGGGAAGGCCGAGAAGGGATGACGATCGGCGATGGCTCTCGCCCAGCTTGAAGAACCCGTGCAAGGCGGGACGACCCGCGGTGACGCCCGCGGAGCATCCGTTCGGGTGGGTGCACCGCCTCCGCACCCTGCCCCCACCTGTGTGGGGGCGGGGCCGGGGGTGGGGGCTCTCCGCGACGCCACGACCTCGCGCAAGCTGCATTCCCGTTCCGAAGGCTCCGGAGCGTAACCAATGACGACCGCCGCCCCGCTCGGAAGCCGCCTGCCCGAGACCCCCGGCGAGATCTCCGCCGACGACATCCTCGAGCGCTTCATGGAGTACGTGGCCGACCGCGGCCTCACGCTCTACCCCGCGCAGGAGGACGCGCTCCTCGAGACCATCGCCGGGCGCAACGTCATCCTCAACACGCCCACGGGGTCGGGCAAGTCGCTCATCGCCACGGCGACGATCTTTCGCGCGCTCTGCATGGGTGCCCGCGCCATCTACACGTGCCCCATCAAGGCGCTCGTCAGCGAGAAGTTCTTCGCGCTCTGCGAGGACCTCGGCCCCGACAACGTCGGCATGCTCACCGGCGACGCGAGCATCAACCGCGACGCGCCGGTGCTGTGCTGCACCGCCGAGATCCTTCTCAGCATGTGCATGCGCGAGGGCCACCTCGCCCCCGCCGACGTCGTCGTGATGGACGAGTTCCACTACTACGCCGACAAGGACCGCGGCGTGGCGTGGCAGGTGCCGCTGCTCGTGCTGTCGTCGGCGACGTTCCTCTTGATGAGCGCGACGCTCGGCGACACCGCGTTCTTCGAGCGCGAGCTCACGCGCGTGACCGGGCGCCAGACCGTCACCGTGCGATCGCTGAAGCGCCCCGTTCCGCTGGGCTTCAGCTACTCCGAGGAGCCGCTGCACGAGACCGTCGCCGAGCTAGTGAAGTTCGGCCGCCACCCGATCTACCTCGTGAACTTCACGCAGCGGGCGTGCGCCGAGGAGGCCCAGAACCTCATGAGCGCCGACTACTCCTCGAAGGAGGAGAAGAAGGCCCTCGCCGAGGCCATGCGCGGCGAGCGCTTCGAGAGCCCCTACGGCAAGGAGCTTCAGCGCTTTCTCCGCCACGGCATCGGGCTGCACCACGCCGGCCTGCTCCCGCGCTACCGGCTGCTCGTCGAACAGCTGGCGCAGCAGGGGCTCCTCAAGATCATCTGCGGCACCGACACCCTCGGCGTGGGCGTGAACATCCCCATCCGCACGGTGCTCTTCACCAAGCTCTGCAAGTACGACGGCGAGAAGACCGCGATCCTGACCGCCCGCGACTTTCACCAGATCGCCGGGCGCGCGGGGCGCAAGGGCTTCGACGACGAGGGCTGGGTGGTGTGCCAGGCGCCCGCGCACGTCATCGAGAACCTCCGCGCCGAGCGCAAGGCCGGCGACGACCCCGCGAAGCGCCGCAAGCTCGTGAAGCACGCCCCCCCCGACCGCGGCTACGTGCACTGGGACCGCGCGACCTTCGAGCGCCTCGTCGCCGCGCAGCCCGAGCCGCTGGTCTCCCGCTTCAAGGTGACGCACGCGATGGTCCTCGCGGCGCTGCAACGCCCGGGGCGGCTGCACGACGGCTGCCGCGCGCTGCGACGGCTCATCCGGAGCTCCCACGCCGGTCCGAAGGAGCGCCGCCGCCACGGGCAGCTCACCTGGACGATGTTCCGGTCCCTCGTCGACGCGGGCATCGTGCAGCGCGACGCCGAGACCGGGCGCTTCGCCGTGCGCGACGACCTGCAGGTCGACTTCAACCTGCACAACACGCTCTCGCTCTGGCTCCTCGACACGCTCCCGAAGCTCGACCGCGAGTCGCCGGTGCACGCCCTCGACGTCCTCACGCTCTGCGAGAGCGTCGTCGAGGACCCCGACGCGATCCTCATGCGTCAGGTCGACGTGCGGAAGCGCGAGGCCATGACGCAGATGAAGGCCGACGGCGTCGAGTACGAGAAGCGCATCGAGGAGCTCGAGAAGATCACCTACCCGAAGCCCGGCGCGGACTTCATCTACGAGACCTTCAACGCCTTCGCGGCGAAGCACCCGTGGGTCGGCACCGAGAACATCCGCCCGAAGAGCATCGCCCGGGAGATGTTCGAGAATTACCACACCTTCTCGGATTACATCAAAGAGTATGAATTGCAGCGCAGCGAGGGCGTGCTGCTGCGGTACCTCTCCGAGGCGTTCAAGGTGCTCTCGCAAACCGTTCCGCTCGCCGAGCGCGACGAGGAGCTCACCGAGATCCTGGTGTTCCTTCGGGCGCTGGTGCGCGACGTCGACTCGAGCCTGCTCGACGAGTGGGAGCGGCTGCGGGCGCCGGACCCCGACACCGCCCCGGTGGCCGCCTCGCCCGAAGCCCCCGCGGGCCCCGTGGACGTCACGCGCAACCGCCGCGGGTTCACCGCGATGCTGCGCCGCACGCTCTTCTCGCTGGTGCGCGCCATCGCCAACGGCGATTGGGTGCTCGCCGCGCGCCTCGTCGACGCGCCCGCCGACGGCGGCCCGACGTGGACCCCCGCGGACCTGCAGGGCGCCGCGAAGAACTTCTTCGACGTGCACCCGGTGTTGATGGTCGACCGCGAGGCCCGGGCGCCGGTGAACACCCGCACGCTCCGCGAGACCGACGACGTCTGGGACGTGCTCCAGACCCTCGTCGACGGCGACGGTGACAACGACTGGTTCCTCGACGTCGAGGTGGACCTCGCGCGGTCCCGCGAGGCCGGGCGCCCGGTGGTGGTGCTGCGGCGCATCGACGACCGGCCCTGACGGCCGCCGTCAGCCGTGCGCGGCGAGGTCCTCGAGGGCCAATTGCAGCGCGCGGCCGTGCACGTAGCGGGTGCCGAGGTCGCGGTCGAGGCAGCGCTGCACCACGGCCCAGAGCCCGGGGTCGATGATGCCCTCGGCGGCGAGCGACGCGGGCTCCTTCGAGGCGATCTCGACCATGATCGCGTAGAGCGTCTGCGCGCCCATGCCGAAGGGCACGCGCCCGCCGATCATCTCGTAGAGGATCACCCCGAGCGCCCAGACGTCCGTGCGGGCGTCGACGCCCCGGGCGTTCATGAACGACTCCGGGGACATGTACGCCGGCGTGCCCATGATGTCCGACGAGCCCGTGAGCCGCGCGTCGCTGAGCTGCGCGGTGCCGAAATCGAGCACCTTCGCGACGGGGTGCGCGCCGCCCTCGACGAGGAAGATGTTCTCGGGCTTGAGGTCGCGATGCACCACCCCGGCCTCGTGCGCCGTCGCGATGGCGTCGATCACCGGCATCAAGATCGTCAGGGCGTCCGCGGGCGCGACGCGCCGGTCGGGAACCTTCTCGAGGAACGCCAGCAGCGTCTCGCCGCGGAGGAATTCCTGCACCGTGAAGAAGCGCCCGGAGTCCCGGTCGCGGCCCACGTCCACGCAGTCGACGACGTTGGGGTGCACCTTGCCGCCGGCCTGCACGCGGTTCGCGATCTGCGCCTCGCGCACGAAGCGCTGCAGCGCCGTCTCGCGGTTCTCGCCCTCGTAGTGGAACACCTTCACGGCGCACTCGCGCCCCGCCCACACGTTGGTGGCCCGGTACACCGCGCCGGTGCTGCCCGCGCCGAGGAACGCGTCGAGCCGGTATTTCCCGTCGACGAGCGACCCCACGCGCCCGGCGCAGAGCTTGGTGAGCTGGCTCGTGTCTGTGAGGCGCATCTTCCCCGGGAGTTCCTAACGCTGCGAAACTACACCGTCAGGTGCGTCGCGAGGAGCGAGATCAACTGCGGGTGGTCCGCCGCAGCCGCGCACTCCCGCGCCGAGTGCATCGACAGCATCGGCGTGCCGAGGTCCGCCACGGGCATGCCCAGCCGCGACGCGCACAGCGGGCCGATGGTGGAACCGCAGCCGATGTCCGAGCGCGTGACGAAGTCCTGCAGCGTCACACCCGCCCGCGCCGCGAGGCCCCGCAGCGCCGCCGCCGTGGGCGCGCTCGACCCGTAGCGCAGGTTGTAATTCGTCTTGAGCACCGGACCGCCGCCGAGCACGGGCTTGTGCCGCGGCTCGTGCTTGTCGGGGTAGTTCGGGTGCGCCGCGTGGGCCATGTCCGCCGAGAGCATGAGGCTCGACGCCACGGCCGCGTGCCAGGCGCTGCGCCCCAGCCCCCGCTCCTCGGCGAGGCGCTCGAGCACCACCGAGAGCAGCGTGCCGTCGGCGCCGTCGACGCTCACGGACCCGACCTCCTCGTGGTCGAAGCACGCGAGCACCGCGCACGTCCCGTCGGGGCCCTGCTCCGCGGACTCCATCGCCGCGAGGCCGGCGTGCGTGCACGCGAGGTTGTCGAGGCGCGGCGCGAAGACCAGCTCGTCGTCGAGCCCGCCCAGCGTCGACGCCGTGAGGTCGTAGAGCGACACGTCGTGCGAGCGCACCGCCCCGGGATCGACCCCCGCGGACCGGGCCAGCAACCCCAGCAGCGTCTCGGCCGCGTCGACGCCCCCGCGCGCCAGCCCCCAGGTCGGTGCGAGGTGCAGCTGCGGGTTCAGCTTGAGGCCGTCGGTGTTCACCCCGCGGTCGAGGTGGATCGCGAGCTGCGACACCCGCGCGACGGGCCGATGCACGCGCAGCCGGTGCGCCTCGCCGTCGTCGGTGAAGACCACCCCCGCCAGGCCGAGGTCGCGGTCGAGCCACGAGTTCCAGAGTGCCCCGCCGTACACCTCGACGCCGAGCTGCAGGCATCCCTCGCTCGTGTACGCGGCCCGAGGCTTGAGGCGAAGGTTCGGCGAGTCGGTGTGCGCGCCCACCACGGCGAAGCGCCGCAGCGCGCCCTCCCGGAGCCTCCACGCGATGACCGACCCGTTGCGGTGCACGAAGCCCGCGCCGGGCTTCACGTCCCAGGAGGGGGAGCGAAGGTCGTAGCGCTGAAAACCCTTCGCGAGGAGCCGCTCGACCACCGCGGCGGCGGCGTGCCAGGGCGAGGGGCTGGCGTCGACGAAGCGGCAGAGATCACGGGCGCTTTCCATCGGAATCGGGAAAAGCCACGGGCCCTGACGCTTGTCAACGTCGCGCGTCATCCGAGGGCTTTGCGTCGCCGTGCGATCGCCCGTAGTGTCCGGCGGCCGTGAGGATTCGAGAGCTCTTCTTCGTCGTCGGCGTGTCCGCGTGCTCGCGCGCGCCGGCCCGCCCTGCCCCTCCCCCCGTGGCCGCTCCCGCGGTGCACGCTGCGCCGGCCCCCGCGGCCGCGCGCCCGCTCCGGATGGAAGTCGAGAACGACGCCGAGGAGATCATGGAGGCCGCCGGCTCGGTGTCGACGTGGCCGCAGAGCCGCGAGGGCCTGCAGGCGATGTTCACGGACCTCGTGCGCGCCCTCGGCCGCAACGACCGTGCGACCATCGAGCGCGTCGAGGAGCAGCTCGACCTCGACGCCGAGCGCTTCGGCGTGGCGTTCACCTTCGACGGCAGCCGTCAGCTCGGTCCCGGCGTGGTGCCCGGTGCGCACGCGCGCCTCGAGGCCCTGATCGCCGCGGTGACCGCCCTCGGTCCGTCGGCGACGGTGACCGTCACCGGCGCGCAAGGCCGGGAGCTCTCGGACGGAACGTCGCACGGCCTCGCGCCGGAGATGGTGTCCGTGCGGTCGTTCCTGCGCCCGCAGATCTGGTACCACCGTGTGGTGGTTGCGTCGGGGTCGCGCGCCGTGGTGTTCGAGCCCGTCGCCATGGTCGGCGGTCACTGGACCTGGCTCGGCGCGCCGTGGACGGCCCTTTCCGCGGCCCCGGCGACGCCCGGCACCCCCGTCGTTCGCGCGCGCTGAGCCCCCCCGTCGCCATGAACGACAACGCCGCCGAACTGCAGCCGGGACCGTTGCGCGACGCCGAGGCTAGGCGCGAGGTGTCGGCGCTCTGCGAGGGCGTCCGCGCGGCGCTCGAGGCCGTCGAGGGCGCCCGGCTGCTCGAGGACGACACCCCGGAGCTCGCGCTCGAGGCCTTGGCCCGTTGGAGCGAGGGCTCGGCATCGGCCGAGGAGCTCGAGGAGCTCGTCGAGGAGCTCGAAGGACACGCCCGCTCGCTCCGCAACGAGGGCAGCGGCGCAGCGCCGGCGGTGGTGGCGCTGGTGCACGCCGTCGACGCCCTCGCCCGCGTGGCCAAGGACGTCGCACGCGCGTCGGGGAGCGGCCTCGCCGTGGATCGCACGGCGCTCTGGTGGGCCGAGACCACGCTCGAGCTTCTTGGCGAGGAGTCCGACGCCGCCGTGGCCCGCATCGCCATGCGCTGGGATGCGGCGTTGCGGCAGCGGGAGCACTGACCTTGGGTTGGGTTCGCGGGGGCCGTCGGGGACCCGATGAATGGTTTGGCCCCGGGGTGACACTCACCGGGTGCGGAGTCTCCACGGACCGGCCGCGGTCGGTCCGAGCGTTGACAAAGCTTGCTTCGTCGTCATAGTGATCGCCCTGGTTCGCAGGGGTCTGAGGAAGGAAATCGCGTGATGCAGCAGTCTGGACGGCGGGTTTTGTTCGGTGCGGCCCTCGCACTGGGACTCTCCGTGGGGGGCGCGGACGCGCAGACCGTGTCGGAGCGGAACCGTCCCGATGCGGAGGTCGGCAGCCGTCGCACGGCGAATCTCTCTGGGGCCGATCAGCTCCGCGAGGGCACCTCGACGCTCGAGACCATCGGTTCGACGCGGCGCCGCGTGAGCGACCTGCTCGACCACGCCCGGCAGGACCGGGACATCATCAAGGTCAACTGCCTCAACGACAAGCTCACGCAGGTCGATGTGACGCTCCGCTCGGCCCGCGAGCACCAGGAGCTGCTGCAGAACGCGGTGAGCCTGAACAACGATGGGCAGCGGAACCACGAGTTCCAGCTCATGAACATCTTCCGGTCGCGCAGCGAGGCGCTCGAGACGGAGTCTCGGCAGTGCATCGGCGAGGAGACCGGCACGTTCGACCCGACGCACACGGTCATCACGGTGCGCATCGACCCGAACATCCCCGTCGAGGACCCCACGCAGCTGACACCGGCGTCGTTGGCGCCCGAGCGACCGCTGGTTACCAGCCCGGTCATGTGAAGCGCGCCAGGGCGTTGGAGATTTCGCGGGAAACGAGCCAGGAACGATGAATCGACGAACGCTAGCGGCGCTCTCGGCGGGCGTGGTGTTGGGTCTGACGAGCGCGGCCTCCGGGCAGGCCTGGCTCCAGGACCGGCAGTTCACCCAGGGGCGCGGCATCCGCGTCGGCAACTACGAGCTCCACCCCGGGGTGGGCGTCGAGGCCGGCTACGACTCCAACGTCTTCTATGCGTCCTCGAACCCCACCTCGGCGTTTCGCCTGCGGGTGACGCCGAGCTTCTACGTGACGACCCTCACGCAGCAGCGCTCCGCCAACTCCGAGGCGTCCTCGACGGCGCTTCCGACGGTGAACTTTCGCGGCGGCGCCGCGCTCGTCTACCACGAGTTCGTTCCGCTCTCGTCGAACGACACGGTGAGCCAGCTCCGCACCTTCGGCGGCGACGCCAACGTGCGCTTCGACTTCTTCCCGGGACGCACCTGGCAGTTCGTGCTGGCCGACGACTTCAGCCGAACCGTGCAGGCCGGTCCGACCTCGGGCTCCGCGGCCGACGTCTCCGGCGGATTCCTCTCCGGGGGACCGAACTCGTTCAACCGCAACTACAACGTCGCAAACGCCGAGCTCGCCTTCGCGCCGCCCCGCGGCACGCTGGAGATGCGCTTCGGCTACAACTTCATCTTCAACCTCTTCGACAGCGCGAACTACAGCTTCTACAACTACCTGAGCCATCAGGTGTACGCGCGGATGCGCTGGCGCTTCCTGCCGAAGACGGCGCTGCTCTTCGAGGGCTCCGTCACGCCGACGAGCTATACGCAGCCGGACCGCTCGACCACGGGCCTCTTCTCGTCGTACCCGGTCACGACGCGCGTGGGCATCAACGGCCTGCTGACCGAGAAGCTGTCGCTCATGGCGATGGTCGGCTACACGGCCACGTTCTTCGACGCCGGCGACAACGCCGACACCGTCGTCGGGCAGGCCGAGCTCCGCTGGCTCATCGCCGCCCGGGCGAACGTCCGCGTCGGCTTCGTGCGCGACGTGGCGAACAGCTTCTTCGGCAACTACTTCATCCGCAACCGCGGCTACGTGTCGTACTCGCAGTCCTTCGGCGGGCGGTTCCTGCTCTCCATCGACGGCGGCGTCGGCCTGCACCAGTTCGGCTACATCGCCGACCACGCCGGCTCGCACACCACCATCGCCGTCACCGGCGCCGACTCGAGCGGACACTTCACCGCCGTGCGCGCCGATGCCTCGCTCTTCGCCGAGTACCGCTTCAACGACGTCTTCGGCATCAACGCCACCGGGCGCGTGATGGCCAACATCTCCGACGTGACCCTCGGCGCCAGCGCGCAGTCCATCGCGTGGTCGCGCTTCGAGGCGTTCCTCGGCGTACGCGCCGCCTGGTAGCCACGTGACAAAGTCCGCGCCCGGGTGGTAGGCACCCGCCGCGATGAAGCTTCGTCCCGCCCTCGTCCTGCCGCTCCTCCTCGGTTGTCACCGCGACCCGCCGGCCACCACGGCGCACCCAGATGTGCCCGCCTCGCGTGCGTCCGCGTCCGCCGACGCGGCCGTGTCCGCCGCGGACCTCGCCGTGCCCGAGGTCCCGTCGTCGGCGATGTTCTCGCTGCGCGGCAGCACGCTGCGAAAGGTGATGAACCTCCTCGCGCCTGGCGTTCCGACGCGCCTCGCGCTGGGACAGGCCGCCCCGGGCATCTCGCCGGGCCTCGGCGAGCACGGCGTCGACATCGACCCCGACGCGCCCTTCGCGGCCCTGGTGATCCCTTCGCCCAGCGCGGGACCGGGCGGCGGTCTCGTGTCGCCGGTGGTGGCCTGGCCCCTTCGCGGAGGCATGGAGGTCATCGACAACGCCCAGGCCGGCCGCGGCTTTCACGACATCGGCGGCGGACTCTTCCAGCCCACGGAGTCGGCGCAGGACGTGCTGCTGAACGGCGGCCGGGACGGGGGCGCGCCGGCGTCGCCGTGCTGGGTCGCGCGGCTCCCCACGCGCCGCTGGGCGATGCTCTGCGGACCGGGCGACCAGGTGCGCACCCTCGCCCCGTGGCTGCTCCGCGCGGCTGCGTCGCCCCCGGATCACAACGTCCTCCTCGATGCCACGGTGCGACCCGAGCCCGTGCGGCGCATCCTCGGCAACCAGCTTGCGGCCCTCGACGCGCAGGACCCGCGGCGCACCGACGCCGGCTCGAACCGCGCGCTGTTGGCCCAGTTCGAGGCCGTTCGTCACGGCGCCGAGAACACCAAGCAGCTCTTCGACGACCTCACGTCGGCGCACGCCACGCTCGCCGTCGAGGAGACCACGTACCAGCTCCGCGCCGAGGTGGCCTTCAACAACGCCACCGGCGCCAGCAGCCGCGCGCTCGTCGGGTCGACGGTGGGCCAGCACGCCGCCCTCGACCTGCTGCGCCGCCTGCCCGCCACGGCGACGTCGTACTTCGCCATGGGCTTCGACGTGTCGGCGCTCGCGCCGCTGCTCGCCGACGAGGGTACGGACCCGCGCGTCGCCGCGGCCTTCGGCCCCGAGATGGTGCGCTTCCAGGACGCGCTGCGCGACATCACGGGCTTTCGCCGCCACGGCCAGCGCGCCATGGGGTTCATCCCCGGCGACGGCCTGACGCGCATCGAGGTTCTCCGGGTGACCGGCGCCGCCGCGCAGATCGCCAGCCTGCGCACGCTCGGCGCGGCCGTTCCGCGCACCCCGCGGCCGTCGGGCGCGAACCCCGGCGACCAGTTCGCCATCCTCCCGACGCCTCCGAGCGTGCCCGCGGGCTCGCTCCGCCTGCGCCTCGGACCGGACCCGGCGCGGCTTCCCCCGCAGGTGCCCGCCGAGGTGCGCGCCCAGTACCAGCGCTCGGTGCTGCTCGTGCCCGACGGCGACACGCTGCTCCTCATCGACGCCCTCGACCCCGTGGCGCGCTACCAGGCGATGTCGACGGGACCCCGCCTCGCGCCGACGGTCCCCGAGGATCGCGCCGCGGTGCTGAACCTCTCGCCCGCCGCCATCATCGCGCTGCTCGGAGCTCCGCCGCCCGCCGACGCGAACACCACCGACGCCATCGCGGGGACGCTGCAGGCCCAGCGCGCGGGCGACACCGGCGCGCGCTTCACGCTGAGCGTCGATGCGCCGGCGCTGGCCGTGAACCAGGTGCGCGACATCCTGGCCCAGCTCCAGGCCCAGCAAGCGCAGATGATGCAGCAGATGCAGCGCGCCCAGCAGCAGGCCATCGCCGCCCAGCGCCGCGCCCAGCAGGGTGGCGGAATGGGCATGCCGCCGTCCGCCGCGCAGCTCCCGGAGCCCGACTTCCAGCTCCGCCCGCCGCAATAGTCCCCGCCCCGCATCCCGACGCCCGAGGAGATCCGCCATGCCCCGCATCCGCACGCCGCTGGCCGAGCGCCTCGGCCTCGATTTCCCCATCGTCTGCGCGCCGATGTTCATCCTCTCCAACAAGGAGATGCTCCTCGCGTGCGCCGAGGCGGGGATCCTCGGGGCGATGCCGTCCATCAACCTCCGCTCGCACGACGAGTTCCGCGACACGCTGCGGTGGCTGCGGGCGCGCACGGAGCGGGCCTTCGCGGTCAACCTCACGATCAAGCTCACGCACCCCGAGCGCCTCGAGCAGGACTTCGCCGCGTGCCTCGAGTTCGGCGTGAAGGCCATCATCACGAGCTACGGCAACCCCCGGGAGCTCGCGCGGCGCGCCCGCGCGGCGGGCGTCGTGGTGATGCACGACGTCATCCACCTCGAGCACGCGCTCAAGGCCCAGGACGCCGGCGCCGACGCCATCATCGGCGTGTCGTCGGGCGCGGGCGGCCACGCCGGCACCACGTCGCCCTTCGTGCTGTACCCGTACCTTCGCAAGAACCTCCGCGTGCCCGTGGTGGCCGCAGGGTGCATCGCCACGGGGCAGCAAATGGCAGCGGCGCTCTCCCTCGGCGCCGAGCTCGTCTACATGGGCACGCGCTTCATCGCGTCGACGGAGTGCGGCGCCGACGAGCGGTACAAGTCCATGGTGGTGAACGGCCGACCCGAGGACGTCGAGTACACCGACGCCGTCAGCGGCGTGCACGCGAACTTTCTCCGCGCGACGCTGCCCGGCGGCGCCAAGGCCGAGCGCGACGCCGCCCAGGCCGAGGTGCAGGGCACCGGCGGCAAGAAGTGGAAGGACATCTGGAGCGCGGGCCAGGGCATCGCCCTCGCCACCGAGGTCAAGCCCATCGCCGCCATCGTCGAGGACCTCGTGCGCGAGTACGCCGAGGCCGTGCGGTCGCTCCCCGCCGTCGAGGGCTGAGCCGGCCGCGGGAGCTCCCGCGCGCCGCGCGATGGCTCAGGGAGCACCGGGGCGGAAGCGCAGCCGGAGCCCCGAGCTCACCGATCCCGCGCGGTGGTTGTCGTACGCGTAGCTGCGCATGCCGCTCGCGTTGAGCATGCCGATGACCACCTGCGAGCCGTCGCTGCCCGAGACCGTCGGGTAGAGCACGTCGATGCTCCCGTCGGCCTCGTTGAGGAACAGCTCCCAGGTGAACGACCCGCCCGCGGAGTAGAACGTCACGCCGGGCTCGTGCCAGATGAAGCTCCGGTTCGGCGCCGTGCCCACGGTAGCGAAGCACATGCCGCCGCCCTGCACGAGGTCGTTGGCGAAGGCCATGAACGAAGGCCGCGGCGAGCTCGTGGTGTCGGGGATGGAGTAGGCGCCGAGAGAAGACCAATTGGTCCCCGTCGCGCCGAAGCCGATCCACCCGTTGCTGTTCGGCGTGATCTGCGTGAACACGCCGTCGAAGAGCCGGAACGGGAACGGCAGCGTGACCGTGGTGCCCATGGCGTCGTCGACGCCGGCGAGCTGGTGCACCACGCCCGCCATGCCGCACACGTCGACGTAGACCACCGACGCGGGCGGCGCGACGGCGGTGTTGTACGTGACCACGTCGTTGACGCACGCGCCGGCGACGCAGAACTGCCCCGACGGGCACGCGAGGTTGCACATGCCGCAGTTCAGGGCGTCGCTCTGCAGCGAGACGCACGCTCCGTGGCACATGCCCTGGCCCGCCGGGCAGCCGCAGACGCCCGCGGTGCACGCCATGCCGCCGGTGCACGCCATGCCGCAGCGGCCGCAGTTCATGACGTCGGTGTTCGGGTTCGACTCGCAGCCGTTGGCGCCGTCGTGGTCGCAGTCCTGGTAGCCCATGTCGCACGCGGTGACGACGCACGCGCTCGCCGCGCACGCGCCCATGCCGTGGGTGAAGGTGCACGCCGTGGTGCAGCTCCCGCAGTGCGCAGGGTCCGACGTGACCGAGGCCTCGCAGCCCGTGGCGGCGTTGCCGTCGCAGTCGCCGAAGCCCGCGGCGCACGTCACGTGGCACGCGCCCGCCGTGCACACCGGCGTCGCGTGCGCGCCGCTGCACACCGTCGCGCAGCTTCCACAATGCGCGGCGTCGCGCTGGAGGTCCGCGCAGGCGCCGCCGCAGCACGTCTGCCCGGTGGCGCACGCATGCGTCGCGGTGCATCCGACGGCGCAGTGCCCCGCGCGGCACAGGTTGCCCGGCGGACAGTCGTCGTCGACGCGGCACGCGGGCGTGGTGCACTGGTGCATGACGTTGCACGAGAGCGGCAGCCCGCCGTCGGCGAGCCCCGCGCAGTCGGTGTCGCTGGCGCAGCCGGGCGCGCAGGTGTCCGACGCCGTGCAGTACGATCCGCGGGCGCACGGGTGCACGCCGTCGCCGGGGAGGCATTGCACGCAGTGCGCGAGGGCGGGGTCGCAGACCGGGAGGTCCGTGCCCGGGCAGTCGATGTTGGCGGTGCATCGGCCGCCGCCGGTGTCCGTCGCCGGCGCGGTGTCGAGGGGCGCGGTGCCGAGGTCGTCGGGCGCGGCGCCGGCATCGTCGACCACGGATTCGTCGACGAAGACGGACTCGTCGAGGGTCTTCGCGTCGGGGTCCGCGGCGACGTCGTCGGTGAAGTTCGACGACGGGTTGCTCGCCGTCGCACACCCCGCGAGCGCGGCGAACACCGCCATGCCCCACGCCGTCGCGGGCTTCACCCTCCGATGCATCCCCGTGGACTCGCTGCGCATGCTCGACGCTCTCCTGTGGCCACCCGAAGGGTGCGCGCAGGGTATCACGACGCCCGCCGGAACCGGCGACGCCGCTCTTCGGCGACGTGCGGCGCATCACCGTGCGCGATGGATTCGCGCGACGCCTCGCGAGGCTCCAGGCTAGGATGGCGACGATGCCGATGGTGCGCACGCGATCGCTCTCCGCCGCGCCCCTCGGGCTCCTCGCGACGCTCGTCGCGCCGGGATGCGGCCTGCTCGTGGACCCTTCGTACGGCGCGCCGACGGAGGCCGACGCGGGCTTCGTCGTGCGCAGCGACGTCGTGGTGGCGGACTCCGAGCGCGATGCCGCCGGCGGCGAAGACGGCTCCGGGCGCCGCGACGTGGCCGACGAGGACGACGCCGGACGTGATCGCCCCGATGCGACCTTCGTCGACACGGCTCCGACGGACGCCGAGGCCCGCGACGGCGATCCCTTCGATGTGGGCGTGGTGGATGCGGGAGCCCGCGACTCCGGTCCGCTCGACGCTGGAACGGTCGACGCTGGAACGGTCGACGGTGGAGTGATCGACGGTGGAGTGATCGACGGTGGAGTAATCGATGCGGGCTCGCCGGACGCGGGTTTCACCGACGTTGCGACCCTCGACGTTCGCCCGGCGGACGTGCCCGTGCTCGACGCACCGGTCACCGATGTGCCGCTCGTCGACCTCCCGCTCGCCGACGTTCCGGCCGACGACGGACCGCCCGCGGACGTGGACCTCTGCGTGCCGCGCGCCCGGGCCATCGCGCCGCTGTCGGGCTCCGTGGTGACGGTGGCCACGCCGCTGCTCCAGTGGACCGCGACGCCGTGCACGAGCCCGGTGCAGCTCCTCCTCTGCGCCGATCCGTCGTGCGTGCCGGCGATGGCGGTGGTGAACGTCACGCCCGGCGCCACGAGCTGGCGGCCCGTCGCGGACCTTCCGCCGCAGACGACGTTCTTCTGGCAGCTTCGTTGGGGCACGAGCTTCGTGAACCACAGCCCGACGTGGTTCTTCCGGGTCCCTGCGCGTCCGCTGGGTTCGACGGCGACGCCGCGGGTGGCGACGGCGTGGGGTCGCATCCCCGACGGCGACGGCGACGGCTACGCAGACCTCGTGGTCGGCGTGCCGATGTCCCGGGTCGCGACGGGGACGGGGCACGGCTCGGTGCTCGTGTGGCGCGGCGGCAGGCCGCTGATGATGGGCGCGGCGCCGTCGTTGATGCTCACTTCGACGCCTACGACGGCCGATCCCGGCTCGCGCGGCTTCGGCGCCGTGGTCTCGAGCGCCGGCGACGTGAACGGCGACGGCCTCGTGGACCTCGTCATCGCCGACCGCAACGGCGACGCCGCCGTGTGGACCGCCGGCGGAGGGACCTACGCCCGCGATCCGTCGTGGGTGGTCGCGCCGTCGTTGCCTCCCCCGTCGACGGGCTTCAGCCTCGGCGCGGTGCCGGTGACCGGCGTCGGCGACATGAACGGCGACGGCTACTCCGACGTCGCGTACACGCGCTTCGATCCCGCGGGGAACAACGCGCAGCTCAACATCACCTACGGCGGTCCGATGCCAATGCCCATCGCGATGACCACCGCGATGGGCTTCGCGGACCACCGCCAGCGCTACGCGTTCCTCACGGCGGCCGGCGACATCAACGGCGACGGCCGCGCGGACCTCGTCGCCGGCAACCCTGCGATCCCGTCGATCACCGGCGTCCTGGGCGCGATCGACGTGCTCCTGACGAGCCCGACGACGACGTCGCTGCAGTCCCTGTCGATCGTCGGCGGCACGCCCAACTTCGGCGCCTCCGTCGCGGGCGGCATGGACGTCAACGGCGACGGTCACGCCGACGTCGTCGTGTACACCGTCGAGGACCACACGCTGCACGTCTACGGCTTCGAGGCGACGTCGGGCCGCGTGGTCTCGCGCCAGGACGTCGTCGTCGCCGCGGGCTTCGAGCGCGTGTCCGGCGCCGGCGACATGGACGGCGACGGCTACGGCGACGTGGTGGTGTGGGGCGGCGGCGCGGAAGCGCTCTACCGCGGCTCGATGACGGGCCTCACGCTGGACGGCACGACGCTTCCGCCTGCCAACGCTTCGATCTTCAGCGCGTGCATCGGTCCCTTCGCGGCGCGCGCTCCGGGCACGCCGGGCGACAATCCGACGGAGACCGACGACCTCGTCACCGCCTGGCTGAACACCGCGGCCATGTCGCGGCTCTCGTTCATGAGCCGCGGGAACGCCATGGACCTCGACGGCGGCACGATCCAGGTGCTCGTCGAGCGCCCCGTCGCGGTGGGCGCCCCGGGCGTCGACTTCGGCGCGAGCATCGCCGCAGCGTGGTGAGTCAGTCCGCGACGGCGCGCCGCGCGGCGCCCCACGACGCGCAGCGGAACCCCAGCGCCATGGCTACCGGGACGAGCAGCAGCATGCTCCACAGCCGGCCGGTGAGGGCCCAGAGCAGCAGCACCGTGAGCCCCGCCGAGAGCATGCCGTGCCGCGCGTTGGTGCC
>CAIMWA010000044.1 GCA_903845045.1 uncultured delta proteobacterium
CCGTCGCGCATGGGCACGACCAACGCCGTCACGATCTCGCCCGCGGCGAGCGCGGTGTTTACGATGCCGTCAGCGACCCAGAACTCCCGCGCGGGCACCGAGCGCACCCCGGTCGGCCCCACCACCTCGAGCGTCGCATCGAGGGCGATGGCCGCCGCCGCGGTGTCGTTCGAGGCCGCAGCAACGCAGCGCCGTCCGCCCTCGACGACGTGGCAGGCGGTGCCGTCCTTCTTCAAGCAGAAGCCCAGGGCGCTGCGCCAGAAATACGTCTGGTTGTAATACCGGCAGCGCGTGTCGAGGCACAGGTTGCCGCCGAGCGTTCCCATGGCGCGGTGCTGCGGACCGCCCACCGCCGCAGCGGCTTGTGCGAGGGCCGGAGCGTGGGCGAGGGCGAGGGGGTTCGCGGCGAGCGTCTCCAACGTCGTCATGGCGCCGAGGCGCAGCGTCGCGCCGTCGACGGTGATGCCCGCGAGGTCGGCGACGGAGCGCAAGGAGACGAGGTGCCGCGGCGCGAGCAGGCCGCGCTTCATGTTGGGGACGAGGTCCGTGCCGCCGGCGACGAGGGCGGCGTCGGGGCCGAGGCGCGCGAGCAGCGCGAGGGCGTCGGCGAGCGTCGCGGGGCTGTGAAGCGCGAAGGGCGGGAGCGGGAGCATGTCAGCGTCCTCCCTTGGCGCGCAGCGCGGCGAGCACGCGGGCCGGCGTGAGCGGGAGCGTGTCGATGCGCACCCCGATGGCGTCGTACACGGCGTTCACCACCGCCGGAATGCTCGAGTGCAACGGACCCTCGCCAGCCTCCTTGGCGCCCAGCGGACCTTCGGGGTCCATGGACTCCACGGCAAAGGCTTCGATCGAGAGAACGTCGAGGCTCGTGGGAATGCGGTAGTCGAGAAGGTTCGGCCCCAGGTGCAGGCCCCGCGCGTCGACGGCGTGCTCTTCAAAGAGGACCTCGGCGACGCCCATGTAGACGCTTCCTTCGATCTGTCCGGTCACGAGCGACGGGCAGAGCGCGCGTCCACAGTCGTGGGCGCACCACACCTTCACGACTTCAATGACACCGGTCTCGACGTCGACCTTCACCTCGGCGATGTGCGCCGTGAACGAGTACGCGGGCGAGGCGCCGATGGTGCCGCCACGGTACTTGCCACCGAGGTCCGGCGGGCTCTTGTACCAACCCGTCGCGCCCAGCGTTCCGAAGCGCGCCTCGGCGAGACGAATGGCCTCGTCGACGGGAATCGAAGAAGGCGATTCCCCGGTGGTGCAGAGGAACCCTCGCGACACGAACACCGACGAAGGCGCCACGCCGAGCTTCTCGGCCACCGCCGCGACGAGCTTCTCGCGCACCTGCCTCGCCGCCGAGAGCGCAGCGTTGCCGTTCATGAAGGTGCCGCGGGACGAGTACGCCCCGAGGTCCACGGGGCAGAGGTCGGTGTCCGAAGAGACGACGCGCACGGCGCCGAGGTCGAGGCCCAGCGTGTCGGCCACGATGGTGGCGAGCAGCGTGTCGGTGCCCTGGCCGATCTCGCTGGCGCCATTGAACACCGTCACCACGCCGGAGCGATCGACCTTCAACTGCACCGCGCTCTGCGGCATCTCGTTGGGGTAGATGGGGTAGTTCGTTCCCGAGATGTACGCCGACGACGCCACGCCGAGCCCGCGGCCGGGACCGAGCTTGCCGCGGCGCTCTTTCCAATCCGACGCCTCTTCGACGCGGTCGAGGCACTCGGCGATGCCATTGGACGTCACGCGCATGCCGTTGAGCGTGTCGGCATACGCCGCGGCGGCGTTGCGGCGCCGAAGCTCGATGGGGTCGAGGGCGAGGCGCTCGGCGATCTTGTCGAGGGTGACCTCGAAGGCGAAGCGCGGCTGCACGCTGCCGTGTCCGCGCTTGGGTCCGCACGGCGGCTTGTTGGTGAAATAGCGCACCGACGAGAAGCGGTACGTCGCCGGCACCGTCGGGATCGTGAGGAGCTGACCCGAGTAGTACGTCGTCACGAGCCCGAAGGAGGAGTACGCGCCGCCGTCGATGTCCGTGCGCGCGTCGAGGGCCGTGAGCTTGCCGTCCTTCGTGGCGCCGGCGCGCACGTGCATCTGCATCGGGTGACGCCCGCGGTGCACGTAGAAGGCTTCCTCGCGGGTGAGCAGCATCTTCACCGGACGGCCGGTGATCATGGCGAGCTTCGCCGCGACGATCTCGTGTCCGAAGGGCTCGCTCTTGCCGCCGAAGCCGCCGCCCACCGGGGGCTGCACCACACGGATGCGCGCGGGTGAAATGCCCAGCACGCGGGACAGCTCGCGGTGCAGGTAGTGCGGCACCTGCGTCGCCGACCAGACGGTGAGCAGCCCGCTGCCGTCGTACTGCGCGAGGGCGCAGTGCGTCTCGATGGGCGCGTGCGCCGAACCTTGAAAGGAGTAGTCGCCCTCGACCACCACGTCGGCCGCCGCGAGGCCCGCGTCGACGTCGCCGAAGGCCAGGTCCACGGCCTTGGAGACGTTGTCCTTGCGGTTCGCGCCGAGGCCGAGCTCGGGGTGCGCGATGGCGTCGGCGAGCGTCGTCGCGGCGGCGCGCGGGCTCCACGTGACGCGAACCTTCGCGCACGCCTCGACCGCGGTGCGCTCGTCGACGGCGGCCACCGCAGCGACGGCGTCGCCCACGAAGCGCGCCTCGCGCAGTGCGAGCGCGTGCTCGTCGGGGGTCCACGGAATGATCCCGAAGCGCTCCGGAAGCGCCGCTCCGGTGAGCACCGCGATGACGCCGGGCATGGCCTCGGCCTCGCGGGTGTCGATGGCCTCGATGACGGCGCGGGCGTGCGGCGAGCGAACGAGCTTCGCGTGCAGCATCCGCGGGAGCTTCAGGTCGTCGACGAAGCGCACCTCGCCGCGCGCGCGGCGCACGAGGTCCCCGCGGCGGCCCGGGCGTCCGATGGGTCCGTCGGCGCTCACTTGGACCTCGACGGATGCGGCGGCAGCGGCGCCGGAATGCACTCTTCACCGGCCGTCACGAACGACGGCGCGGGGCGCGTTCCCGCGGCGATCTCCACTGCGTCCATGATGGGACCGTAGCCCGTGCACCGGCAGAGGTTGCCGCTCAGCGCGTGACGGATGCGCTCCCGCGACGGCTTCGGCTCCACCGCGAGGAGGGCCTTGGCGCTCATGAGCATGCCCGGCGTGCAGAAGCCGCACTGCCCGGCGCCGGTGCAATCGAAGGCGTCGAGCAAGGGGTCGAGGTCGGGCGGTCCCGCGAGGCCCTCGACGGTCTGCACCGCGCGGCCACCGCAGTTCGCCGCGAGGGTCAGGCACGCGAGCACCGGGCGCCCGTCGAGGATCACCGTGCACGCGCCGCAGTCGCCCTCGTCGCAGCCCTGCTTGGTGCCCACGAGGTCGAGGTCGTAGCGCAGCACCTCGAGCAGCGTGCGGCCCGGGCGCACCGCCACTTCGCAGCGGTCGCCGTTCACCGTGAACGCGACGAGCACCGTCGCCGCGGCGTCGACCGGCGGATCATCGGGAAGTGGCATGCGCGGTCCTTCGGTGGAGTGGGGCGGTGATCATGCGAAGGTGGGGGGCGACCCCGTCGCGCGCAGCACCGCCGCGGCGTCGTCGAGGTCCGTCACGACCGTGGGGTCCGCGGTCTCCAGAAGCAACGGGGGCCGCGGCATCGCGGCGAGCACGTCGCGCAGCGGGGGAGCGTCGTCGTCGTACGCACGAAGCAGCGTGCGGCGAAGCAGCGGCGGGTGTCCGCGGCGCTCTTCGAAGCACGGGATCACCGCGTCGACGCCGGGCACGAAGGCCGCGACGATGCGCGCGAGCGTCTCCGCAGCGACGGGTAGCATGTCGACCGGAACG
>CAIMWA010000045.1 GCA_903845045.1 uncultured delta proteobacterium
AGGCTCGGCGGCGCGCCGGTGGACCCTGCGGTGCTGGCGCTCGCGGCGGTGGCGCTGCACGGCTGGTACACGGGCTTGGAGTCGATCCTCGAGCGCGTGGCCCGACAGTTGGACGGTGACGTTCCGACGGGCAACCGGTGGCATCGCGAATTGCTCACGCAGATGTCCGTCGAGGTTCCGCGGCTGCGTCCCGCGGTGCTTCCGCGGACCGTGATCGCCCCGTTGGCGGAGCTGCTCGCGTTCCGTCACTTCTTTCGCCACGCCTACGGCATCGTGCTCGACGCCGATCGCATCGCGACGCGCCTCGCGCTGCTCTTCGCCGCGGTCGATGAGGTCGACGTGGCGCTCGACATGTTCGACTCGTTCCTCGTCGAGGCGGGCGTGGCGGCGGAATAGGCGTTCGTTCGCGACCGCCGGTTCAGCGCTCGGTCGCCAGTGTGCGGCTGGCAACGATCCGAGCTCGCGAAGGGACCGAGTTCCAATCCGTGCGCGGGAGAAATAGAATCTAGAACATGAGAGCCACGGGGGTGCTGCTTGCGTCGGTCGTCGTGCAGATCGCCGGGTGTGGAGCTGGACTCGATCCCCTGGTCGAGACCGCGCGACAGCGCGCGATGTTCGACTTCCATTGCCAACGAGTCGACGTGGAGTCGGTGGGCGGTCATGCGTTCCATGCGAGCGGCTGCGGTCGGTCGGCGGAGTATGTTTGCGACGGTGCTTCGATCCGTGGTGGTGGGCTCGATGTTCGGTGTTCGCGTGAAGCGCCGATGGCGGACACGCGTGGCAGTGGTTCGACCAGTGCGGGCGTCGCCCGCGCGGAAGAAGACAACAGCGCGCTAGCGTGCGTCTACGGAGTCGGCGAGCATCGTTTGTCGATGCCGGACTACGGCCTCGGATGCGCGAGCTCTCCGACGGCACAGGAGCACAACTGCACGCTGCCAGTCGCGGCAGTGACCGTCTGCCAATCCGCGGTGGGCTACCGATTCGCGTGGCCGGTCGCGGGCTGTCCACCGGGCTCGATCCTCGCGGGTACGGTCCGGTTGACGTGCGATGCGCTGACGCACCCCGCGCACCACGCATGCATCGGCGGACCTCGTGGGTGGGAAGCGGTGGAATCGTGGGTGTCCTGCCGTTCTCGGGAGATGTACGACGCACCGGGCGACTTCGTTCCGGACGATGCCGACCCGATGACGTTCCTCGGCGACGGCCGCCCGCGTCCAGCACCGCCCGCTCCGATGGTGCCCGCGCCGGCGATGGATGCAGGTGCGCAAGACGGGTCGGTCGTCGTCGCTGGGCTCGACGCGGGGCCCGCGTCTGACGGCTCGTCGCCGAGCGTCGACGCCGACGTACGTGATGTATCCGCGGCGGTGCGCCGACACGATCACCATCACCGCTGACCGGGGCACCGCAGCCTCGTTGCCAGCGGGCGTCACGTCGGCGCCCAGCGAGGACGCAACGTACCCACCATCGCGCATGCCCAAGCTGCACACGGCGGACGAGGGGCCCGTCGCGAGGGGTCGCAACGAGGCGACGGTGTCCCGGCTACGCCGTCGGCCCCGACACGGGCACGAACTGCCCGCCGCGGTGCACGCGGGACTCGCCCTCGGGCACGGCGAGGGGCCACACCGTCACCGTCGCCTCGCCCACGACGAGGCCGCGGTCGGCGACCCAGCCGTCGCGCTCGCGCACCCAGGCGAGCACCGCCGCGCGCACGTCGTCGGTGATGTCGCGCGGGTCCATGGGGTCGACGGGGGCGAAGCCGCCAGCGAGGCTCCACGCTACCTGCATCGGACGCGCAGGGTCCGCCGTGCGCATCGTCTCGAGGTAGGCCGCACGCTCCTCGTCGGCGCGCCGCGCCTCGTCGGCCTTGCGCTCCGCGTACGCACGCTCGGCCTCGGCGTCGAGGCGCTCGACCACCGCGCGCTCGGCGTCGTCGAGGTCGCGCACGGCCCTTCGCAGCGCCGCGTGGATCGCAGCGTCGTCGCTCTGCGCGATGACTCCCAGCACCTCCATCATCGGCGGACGGTCGTGGAGCCACAGCCCCGCGTCGACCTCGTTGTCGAAAGAGGCGAGGAGCAGCTCGCCGTTCTCCAGGTTGCGAAGGCGCAGGTCGATGGGTGCCATGGTGGGTGCCGCGACGATGACGGCAAGCACGGTGCGAACGCAACGCGCCGAGGTCCCGAAAGCGCATCGCCCGGCCGTGCTCGCCAGGGCCGGCAACCGGCCGGTATCACCATGGAATGTACCCTGGAGCCATGGTTCCCGCCGGTCCCACCGGCATGGCCGCGCCGGCGTTCTCGCACGCGCACTACACCGTCAAGCGTCCGTTCTTCAGCATCCTGGGACGACGGTTCCATGTGTACGCGCCGGACGGGTCGCTCGTCGCGTTCGTGAAGCACCCGCTGCTCAAGCTCCGCGGCGAGTTCACCATCTTCGCCGACGAGTCCGAGACGCGTCCGCTGCTGGTGGTGCGGAGCCGCTCCATCGTCGCGCTCAACATGGCCCACGACGTCTTCGACGCCGCGACGCAGTTCAAGCTCGGCTCCATCCGCTCGCGCGGCCTCAAGTCCATCGTGCGCGACACCTGGGACCTCCTCGACCAGGGCGACCAGCCCGTCGGCCTCATGCAGGAGGACGGCGCGGCGTGGTTCCGCCGGTTCTTCCCGATCCTGCCGAGCCATCACCACATCGAGCTCGGCGGCCAGCCCGTCGCCAAGATCGACCAGGTGTTCCGCTTCTTCACGAAGGAATTCACCCTCGACCTCTCGGCGGGCATGGGCCGCATCGATCCGCGGTTCGCCATCGCGTGCACCATGCTCGCGCTCATGGCCGAGACGAACCGCGAAGCCCAGAACGCGTAGCGACCGTCACCTCACTGCGCGACGATCGTTCCGCGCAGCATTTCCATGCCGCAGGTGAACGTCAGCGTTCCCGCGGCGGGCGTGACCACGATCTCCACGGGCTGGTTCAGCGGCAGATCGCGGCGCAGACCGAGCGTCGGGAACACCACGGTGTGACCGCAGCCGCGGTCCGACGTGCGCGTGAACACGAGCGTCACCGGACGGCCTGCGGGCACCGTTACCGAAGAAGGCTGATAGCCCTCGGGACCCACCGCGATGGCGATGCGCCCGGCCGTCGGCGCCGCCGTCGGAGCCGTCGCGCGGGGGCCGGCGTCGACCACGGCGGGCGTGCGGGAGGGTCCGGATTGCGCTGCGGCGGGGGTGCACCCCGCGACGGCGAGGGCGACGAGAACGGGCACGTGGGTAGTCATCTCGAGCTTCATGGGGACCTCCAATCGAGGGCGTTGCGGGAGCGTTCGGTGCGTTGCCGGCGGCGAAGCTGCCCGGCGCGCCAGTACGTGTAGATCACCGGGATGATCTCGAGCGTGAGGAACGCGCTCGTCACGAGTCCTCCGACCATCGGCGCCGCGATGCGCTTCATCACGTCGGCGCCGGAGCCGTCGGCCCAGAGCAGCGGAACGAGGCCCGTGAGCATCGTCGCGACGGTCATGAGCTTCGGGCGCACGCGCTGGATGGTTCCTTCGGCGTGGGCCTCGATGATGTCTTCGAGGGTGTTGATGCGGCCCGCGGCGAGGCGCCGCTCGTAGGCGTGGTCGATGTAGACGATCATCACCACGCCGGTCTGCGCGGCGAGCCCCACCAGCGCGATGACGCCGACCCACACCGCCGTCGAGAGATCATACCCGAGCAGGTAAACGGCCCAGGCCGAGCCCACCAGCGCGAAGGGCACCGAGAGCAGCACGATGAGCACCTCGGTGAAGTTCTTGAACTGCAGGTACAGCAGCACCACCACGATGAGCAGCGCCACGGGGACGAGCACCTTCATGCGCGCCTCCATCTGCGCGAGGAGCTCGTACTGGCCGGTCCAGCGGAGGTACGAGCCCTGCGCCATGGGCACCTCGCCGCGGCGCGTGGCGGCCTCCACCGCGCGTCTCGCGTCGGCGACCCAGCCCCCGACGTCGCGCCCGGTGTCGGTGTCGACGTAGACGTAGCCGACGAGCATCCCCGCCTCGTCGCGGATCATCGGAGGACCGCTCGTGACGCGCACGTCGGCCACGGCGCCGAGCATCACCTGCGCGGGCATCGCGGCGCCGCCGGCGCGCTCCGGAAGCGGGATCATCACCTCCCGGATGCGCGGCACGCTGGAGCGAAAGTCCTCGGCGTAGCGCACGTTGACGCCGAAGCGACGGCGCCCCTCGACGGTGGTGGTCACCGGCGCGCCGCCCAGCGCCGCCTCGACGACGTCGTCGACGTCTTCGACCTGCAAGCCGTAGCGCGCGAGGGCGCGACGATCGGGGACGATGTCGACGTAGAGCCCGCCGCCGGTGCGCTCGAAGAGCACGCTGCGCGTCCCCGGGACGCCGTGCAGCACGCCCTCGAGGGCCACGCCGGTGCGCTCGATGGCCGCGAGGTCCGTGCCGTACACCTTCACGCCGATGGGCGTGCGGATGCCCGTGCTCAGCATGTCGACGCGGTTGCGAATGGGCTGCGTGAAGGCGTTGGTCCAGCCGGGCTGGCGGAGCCGCGCGTTCATCTCGGCGACGAGGTCCTCGCGGGTCATGGGCTCGAACTCGGGCCACGCGCGACCCAGCGCCGCACGCAGCCATGACGGCGCCCAGGACGTGTAGAAGCGATGCACCGCGCGGGTGCGCCACCGAGCTCGCGGGCGCAGCTTCACCATGGTCTCGACCATGGAGAGCGGCGCAGGGTCCGTCGGCGTCTCGGCCCGCCCGACCTTGCCGAGCACGTGCTCGACCTCGGGGAACGACCGCAGCACGGCGTCCTGCCGCTGGAGCTGACGGCGAGCCTCTTCGATGGAAATGCCCGGCAGCGTCGTCGGCATGTACACGAGGTCGCCCTCGTCGAGGGGCGGCATGAACTCGGTGCCGAGGGTGCGCGCCACGGGCACCGCCGACACCATCGCCATGAGCCCGAGGAGCACCGTCGTGCGCGGGTTGCGCAGCGCGACGTGCACGAAGGGCGCGTACACCGCGCGGATCACCCGCGACGCCGGGTGCGTCGCCTCGGCGTGGATGCGCCCGCGCAGCAGCCAGTCGCGCAGCGCCGGCGCGACGGTGATGGAGAGCAGCGCCGCGGAGAGCATCACGAAGGACTTCGCGTACGCGAGCGGGCGAAAGAGCCGCCCTGCTTGTCCCGTGAGCCCGAAGACCGGGATGAACGACGCGGCGATGATGAGCAGCGAGAAGAAGATCGCCGGCGTCACCTCGCGCGCGGCCTCGGAGAGGAGCCTCGCGCGCTCGGCGGGGGCGAGGTCCGCGGGGGCGCCCTCGAGCTTCTTGTGCGCGGCCTCGACCATCACGATCTCGGCGTCGACGGTGGCGCCGATGGCGATGGCGATGCCGCCCAGCGACATGATCGTCGCGGGGATCCCCAGCAGGTACAGCGGGATGAACGACGCCAGCACCGCCAGCGGGATCGATACGATGGGCAGCAGCGCGCTGCGGAAGTGCAGCAGGAACAGCACGATCACCAGCGACACGACGAGCATCTCCTCGCCGAGGGCGTGCGTGAGCGTGTCGATGGAGCGCTCGATGAGCCCCGCGCGGCTGTACACCGGCACCACCTCGACGCCCGGCGGCAGCGAGGGACGCAGCGCATCGAGGGCGTGCTCCACGCCTCGGATGACGTCGAGGGCGTTCTCGCCGTCGCGCATCACGATGATGCCCGAGACGGTCTCGCCGACGCCGTCGAGGTCCGCGGCGCCGCGACGGATGTCGCCGCCGATGCGCACCGAAGCCACGTCGCGCAGGAGCACCGGCGTGCCCGACGCGCTGGCACGGAGGACCACGTCCTCGAGGTCCTGCACGCGGGCGACGTAGCCGCGGCCGCGCACGAAATACTCGCGCTCGGACTGCTCGACGACGCGCCCGCCCACGTCGGCGTTGGAGCGCCGCACCGCCCTCGCAACGTCGGCGATGGAGAGCCCGAAGGAGCGCAGGCGAACGGGGTCGACGGTGACCTGGTACTGCTGCGCGAAGCCGCCCACGGAGGCCACCTCGGCGACGCCGGGCACGCTGTTCAGAGCATACCGTAGCGAGTAATCTTGGAGAGCGCGGAGCTCGCCGAGGTCGTGGCGTCCGCTCCGGTCGACGAGGGCGTACTGGTAGACCCAGCCCACGCCGCTGGCGTCGGGACCCAGCCTCGGCGCGGCGTCGACGGGCAGGCGGTCGCGCACCGTGCTCAGCGCCTCGGCCACGCGCGAGCGCGCCCAGTAGAGGTCCGTGCCCTCGTCGAAGACGACGTACACGAAGCTCATGCCGAACATGGTCTGGCCGCGCACGTCGGCCACATGCGGCGCGCCGAGGAGCGCCGTGACCAGGGGGTACGTCACCTGGTCCTCGACGAGCGTCGGCGAGCGGCCCATCCACTCGGTGAAGACGATGACCTGCGGGTCCGAGAGGTCGGGCACGGCGTCGAGGCGCACGTGCCGCGCGGACTGCCACCCCGCCACCGCGAGGGCGAGGGCGAAGAAGAGCATCAGCCCCCGGTTGCGCGCCGACGCGTCGAGGATGCGTCCGATCATCGGGGCACCGCCGCGAGCGCCGCCTGCAGACGGCTCTCGGAGTCGAGCAGGAACGCCCCGCGCGCGACGACGCGCTCGCCCTCGCGGAGTCCGTCGAGCACCTCGAGGTCCTCGTCGGCGAGGGCGCCGGTGCGAACCCTTCGCGGGGTGAAGCGTCCTCCGTCCTCGGCGACGAAGACGTACTGCGCGGAGCCCGTGTCGGTGACCGCGTCGCGCGGAACGACCAGCGCCGTCGTCGCCGGCAGCGCGAAGGTGACGTCGCCGAATTGCCCGGGGCGCAGGCGCATCGCGGGGTTCGCGACGGTGAGGCGCACCCGCGTCGTGCGGGTCTCGGCGCCCACCGACGGCTCGACGAGGGAGACGCGCGCGGGCTGCGGATCGCCGGTCTCGGCGGCGGCGCCGAAGGTCGCGGCCATGCCCGCGTGGACGTGCGCGAGGTCCGCGGCGTGGACGCTCGCGATGATCCACACGCGGGAGAGGTCCGAGAGCTCGTAGAGCGTGGCCTCGGGCGTGGCGTACTGGCCGGGCACCGCGGCGAAGCGGGTGACCCAGCCCGCGATGGGCGCGCGCAGCGGCACCGTGCGCTGCACCGCGCCGCGACGAACGATGTCGTCGACGTCGCCGCTCGCCACGCCGAGGAGCTCGAGGTTGCGTCGCGCCGAGGCCAGCACGTCGCCCGAGGCCGGCACGCCGGCGGCGCCGCTCGGGGGCTCGGTGGCCCAGCGCTGCGCCGTCAGCAGCTCCTGCTCCGCTTGAAAGATCGCGGGGCTGTAGATCCACGCGAGGGTCTGTCCGCGGGCGACGCGCACGCCGCTCTCGCGCACGTCGACGCGCTCGAGGAACCCCGGCGCGCGCACGTGAACCTGCGCCGATGCGTTCTCGGGAACCTCGACGACGCCGGGCACGCGGAGCTGCGTCGCGAGCGCCCGACGCCGCGCCGCGACGACCACCACGCCGATGGACTGCTGCCGATCGAAGGACAGCGTCAACGGTGCGAGGCCGGGCGGCGCGGTGACGGCGCCGTCGTTGCTGCCCGCGTCGTGGTCGTCGGCGTGCTGGCGCTCGTCGGCGATGGGCTCGAGGCGCATGTGGCAGATGGGGCAGTCGCCGGGGTCCGGCGAGCGGATCTGCGGGTGCATGGGGCACGCGAAGCGCATCGGGCGTGCCTCGGGACCCGCCGTCGATCCTCCGAGACCGCCGTGGCGCACGACGCTCCACACGGCGAGGGCCGTCATCGCCGCGAGCATCATCCAGCGCAGCACCGCCATGATCCGCTCGGCGCGGGGAGGCTTCGCGGGGGCGTTCATCGCGCACCTCCGGCGGCGTCGCTCGCGTCGGCATCGAAGGCGCGTCGCGGCACCGGCATGCCCACCGCGCGATCGAGGTCGACGGCGGCGTGGGCCATGGACGACGTGACCTCGACCTCCTCCATCTCGACGTCGAGCACCTGCCGTGCGGCGTCGATCCACTCGAGCAGCGGCGCGTGACCGCCCACGTACGCCGCGCGCACGGCCTCCACCGCACGGGATGCCGCGGGGCGCTCCTCGGTGTGCAGCACCACCAGCTCGTGTTCGAGGCCGTGCAGCCGCGCGAGGGCCACGGACACCTCACCGCGCACGGTGACCGCCGCGCTCTCCGCCGTCGCGGCCTCGGCGCGCTCGCGCTCCAGGGCGGCCTCGACGCGCTCGGGACCGTCGCCCCACACCCACGGCAGCGTCGCGGCCACCGTCGCGCCGAAGCCCGGGCGCTGCTGCGGGTCCTGCATGTAGCTGACGCCGGCGGTGAAGGCGGGCCAGCGAGCCTCGGCGCGGGCGGCGTCGGTGCGGGCGTGGGCCGCGCGCATCCTCGCGTGGGACATCGCGACGTCGCCGCGGGTGCGCAGCGCGAGGGCGGTGAGGTCGTCGACGGACGCCGCGACGGTCTCGGGTCCGAGCTCCGCGGGAGGACCGAGGGGCGCATCGGGAGCGCGCAGGAGCAGGGCGTTGAGCGTGGCGCGGGCGCGGGCGAGCTCGGCCTCGACGCGGGCGATGGAGCGTCGCGTGCGAGCGCGTTCGGCCTCGATGCGGGGGATTTCTGCCAGCGCGCCGCCGCCGGCGAAGCGCGCGCGGGCGGCGTCGAGCATGACCCCGAGGAGCTCGAGGTGGGCGCCGTGCACGTGGTGGTCGAGGGCGCCGTGGACGTAGTCGGCCCACGCTTGCCCCGCCCGCGAACGCACGTCGGCCTCGCGGTCGGCGAGGGCTGCGACTCGCTCTCGCGCCTCTTCGGCGGAGGCCCTCGCGCGGGCGTCGCGGGCCCCGGCCGCGGGGAACATCTGCCGCACCTCGAGCATGTACATCGCCGCCTCGCCGAGGGCGTAGGGACGCGCGATGGGGAGGTTCCACACCTGCGCGCCGACCTCGGGGGGGGGGAGCGCGCGTTCGGCGCGGGCCGTGTGGAGCAGCGCGCGGGCCTCGTGCACGAGGGCGCGCAGGCTAGGATCGCGGGCCGCGGCGAGGGCGACGATGCGCGTGCGGGTGACGGGACCCGCGAGGTCGGCTTCGTCGGCGGGGGGAGCGGTCCCCGTCGACCGCGGGGCGCGCAGGGCAGGGAGCTGGAACGTCTCGTCCACCAACGAACGCGCGGAGCCGCTCGCACAGCCCAGGGCGGTGGCGGCGATCCACATCGGAAGGCATCGCATCGTCGAACCTCGCAGCGAAGGCGCCGAGCACGGCGAACCGTCACCCGGCGGACGGCGCTCGGCCCGGCCCACGCCGGTGCCACGCGCACACCCACGAGAGACTCGCGAGGTTCAGATCAGGTAGCGGCAGTGCAGCGCGTAGAGCGATGGCTGCGGGCCCGCGCGGGGCGGGTGCGCCCGTCGGCGCGTCGCGACGTCCTCGGGAACGCGGGACGCGGTGGTCGGTGCGGGGGGCGAGACCGCGGCGACGAGTCGTGGGGGCTCCACCGCCGCGTCGACGTGCAGCGACGGCAGCGACGTGGGCAACGACTGCACGCGGCGCCCTTCGCAGCAGTGCGCTTCGGACACCGACACCGGCGGCGCGTCGCTCGCGGCCTCGACGTGGTCGTCGGGGCAGCAGCACTCGAGCTGCGCGCGCTCCATGGGCGCGCACCACACGAAGGGCAGTCCTCCGAGGAGCGTCGGCACGACCATCGCGAGGAGCGCCACGACGCTCGCCAGGCGGCGCAGCAGCCGCTCCGGGAGGACGAGGCGCGGCGCTCGCGGCGGGGCGTGCATCGCGGCGAAGCGTACGCCCCGCGGCGCGGCGGGGCCACGGGGACACAGTTACGTTGTTGCACCCGCGGGTCGTCCCGGTGGTGGCGGTCACCGCCGAAGGTGGCGCGTCACGGAAACACCACCGGCGTGGCAGTCATCGTCGACGTCGTCGAGCCGTCTCCGATGGCGCCGTCGTCGCCGACGCCCCAGCAGGCGAGGTGACCGTCGGCGAAGCGCACGCAGTCGTTCACGCGGCTCGCTCGTACGTCGACGGAGCCGGCCGTTCCCGCGATGGTCACCGGCGTCGGACCATACGTGCCGATCGATCCAGGGGGCGATCCGCTCACGGTGGTCCCCCAGCACTTCACCGAGCCGTCGGCGAGGCGCGCGCACGTGTGGTTCTGTCCCACGGCGATCTGCTGCACGGCCGTGATGCCGTCGACGCGTCGAGGCGTCGTCGAGTCGGGACCGCCGCCGAGCGCGTCGAAGCGGTTGGAGCCCCAGCACCACACGGTGTGATCGGACCGAAGCGCGCACGTGTGCGCCTCGCCGGTTCCGACGTCGAGGGCATCGTCGATGAGCGACACCCGCGTGGGCGGTGCCGCGTACGACGTCGAGCCATCGCCGATGGAGCCTCCCTGGTTGCTCCCCCAGCACAGGAGCGAGCCGTCGTCCCTCCGCGCGCAGACCGTCGAGACGCTGGCCGCGATCTGCACCGCACCGGACACGCCGGGGACCTGTTGCGGCGTTCCGGTCACGAAGATCCGATGGGGCAACCCGAGGCCACCCTCGTTGTTCTGCCCCCAACACCAGACCGTTCCGTCGCGGCGGAGCGCGCACGTGAAGCTGGCGGCCGGCGTGATCTGGACCACGTCGGCGATGCCCGCCACGACGCGCGGTGCCCAGCGAAGCGTTCCTGGCGCTCCGCCGGACTCTCCGCTGCCGTTGCTACCCCAGCACCAGACCGAGCCAGGCGGCGTGATGGCACAGGTGTGATCGAAGGTCGTGAAGACCGCCGTCGCGCCGGTCAGGTACGGGTTCATCAGCGGCACGAGCGACGAGGTGTTCGTGCCGTCGCCGAGCCGCCCGGAAGAGTTTCCGCCCCAGCACCAGATGGTGCCGTCGACGGTGCGGGCGCACCCGCCGGGAGAGACGTTGGTGACGAAGCGGCACGACGCGGTCGCGCCGCATTCGGGTAGGGCGTCGGCCGTGGCGTCGGGTGTCCCGCCTAGGTCGGCGACGGTCGCGACGTCGGGTCGGTCCGCGGGCTCGGTGCTCGCGTCGAAAACCTGGGCGTCGTCGGTCGCCATGGCCACGTCCGCATCCGGCGCGCCGCCGTCGACGCCGACCGCTGTCGACGACGTCAGCACCGTGGAGCACGCGACCGTTGCGATGCTCCCCAACATCACGCCGAGACGCCTCATGGGCCACGACGCTGAGCCGAAAGTGACTGGAAGCCAAGCGTCCTTCGACGCGGTCCGCAAGTGTACGGATTCACTTCCGCGTCGCTCTCGAAGGGGTCCCGCGTCCGTGCGCGCGTCGAACTCGCGGCGCCTTCGAGCCCCGCGAAGTCCGCTCTGCGGTACGACTCGACGATGACCTCCGTTCGACCGCTCGTCGTCGTGCTCGTCGGTGCTGCCTGCACACCGCGCCCCGTACCCGTCGCGCCCACGGCGGTGCCGGCGGTCGTGACGCGTGATGCCGGCGTCGCCGCCGCGGACGTTGCGAGCACGCCGCTGGACCCCGCCGAGGCCCCGGCGCGCATCGAGCTTCGCGCGCTCTGTCCGGAGCCCCCCGAGGCCTCGCTGATGCCCGCCGTGGTCGGCGGGACGGACGACGCCGCACGCTCCGAATCCCTGCGAAAAGAGGGATTTTGCGCGCTCGCATGGGGGCGGACGATGGACGACGTCGCACATGCGCTCCGGGCCCTCGTCGGCGACGCCTCGGACCGATCGTTCTCGCCGACGTCGGTGGAGGTCGCCCTCGGGGCGCTGCGCCGCGCGCCTCCGTCGCTGACGCTGCGCCGCATCGCGGTGGAGCCCCTCCCGGCCTTTCCGCACGCCCCGGCGAACGGTCCGCCGTACGCCGACCAGTTCGCGCCCGCGCGGGAGGCGACGGCGAGCCCGCTGTGCGCGCGCATCCACGCCGCCTCGGTGCGCGTCGCCGACGCCGTGAACCGCCGTGTGCACGGCGATGAGCCCCGCGCCACCGCGCGCGTCGACGACGGGTCCGACGGCGCTCCGGACTGCCTCGCCGCGGGCGGCGCGGTGTGGGCCCTTTCGTGGACTCACGCCTCGCTCGCCACGGACCACGACACGACGACCCTCGGCGTGACGGGGACCCTCTCGCTGCGCACGACGCCTGGCCCCGCCCCGGCCGGCGCGTTCGCCGTGACCGAGAGCTTCACGGGGTACACGGGCGAGACGGTGTCCGTGGAGCGCGTTGCCGACTGGGATGGCGACGGCCGTCCCGAGGCTGCCGTGCGATTCTCGACATGGGCCCACGAAGAGGGCGGAAGCACACGCCTCGCGCTCTTCACCGTTCACGACGGCGCGGTGGTGCCGTATGCGCCGGCCGATCGGTTCGCCACGGCCATCGGGCTGGCCGACGCCGACCGCGATGGGCGCATGGACCTCGTACTGCGGTCACCGTGGTTCTTCACCGATGGATGTGGGATGGACGGCATTCAGCACGAGGGGCCGACGGCGCTCGCGCACGCGCTGCCGGATGGGACGTTCTCGGCCACCGACGACGTCGCCCGCGCGTGGGTGTTCCGGGCCTGCGAGCGCCTCGACGCGACGGGTGACGATGCCCTCCAACCACCCGATCGCGCGGTCTTCCAGGTGGCGTGCGCGCGCTCTTCGGGCATGGAGCCGGAGGCCCTCATCGCCGCCATGCGCGCCGACCCCGAGCACGTCCACCGCCCACGCGCGCAGCCTCCGGAGAACGACCAGGAGGTGTGCTATCCGTTTCAGGATCTCGCCATGCTGGCGGGGGTTGCGCCGCCCTTCGAGGTGCGGAGGGTGGCGAGGTGACGCGGGTCACCGTGGGCGCGGAGCCAGCGGAGCGGTGTACGAAGCTCCCGCCGTCTCACCCGATGGGCGGCCACACCGAGCTGATCGTCGGGTCTTCCGGCACGAACACCACCCACAGCGGCTCGCCGGGCTGGCGGAGCGCGTTGACGATGTCCCAGCCCTTGGTCGATCCGCCGACGGGTTGGCCGTTGACGTAGAATACGTAGTCGATACGGTAGGGGTTGCGTTCGTTGAGAGTCTCGCTGAAGTCCTGGCGCACCGCGATGAGCTGGCCTTCGGCGACGAACCCGCGGGTGAGCGCGTCGATCTGCCGCAGCGCCGACTTTCGCGCCGCCGAGCGGACCAGGCCCCCGATGGTGCCGAAGAGCGCGCCGAAGGCGAAGAACCCGAGGCCCAGCGGCAACAGTACGAAGCACAGCCCCAGCCCGAGGACGGCGAAGAGCGCCCCGAAGGCCGCGAAGACGGTTCCGACGAGGGCGCCGACGTTCTTCGAGCTGAGCAGGTCCTTCGTGTAGCGCTCGGGGAGGCGCCGCGGGGCGGGCGGGGGCGCGAGGCCGCGCGAAGGTCCGGGCGGAGCCGGGAGCGCGCCGCCGCAGTTGGCGCACGCGGCCGCGGCCATGGTCGAAGGCCAGTAGTGCTTGCACCACGGGCACGTCACCCCCGACGGACCCGCCGGCATCATTCCATACTGCATCGACGCCACCTCGGAAGAACGCCTACGCCCTCGGGACGCGCCGCCCGCTCACGTTCCGTCGTACACGCATCCCGACGTGCAGGTCTCGCGGACCACCACGCGGCAGAGACCCGGGAGCGACGGGCGCACGCGATCGAAGATCCAGCGCGCGAGCACCTCGCTGGTGGGGTTCGCGAGCCCCTCGACCTCGTTCAGGAAGTGGTGATCGAGCTGCGCGAGGAACGGCTCGAAGGCGCGCTTGATGTCGGCGAAGTCGACGATCCATCCGAGCCGCGGGTCGACGTCGCCGCGCACGTGGAGCTCGCAGCGGAACGAGTGGCCGTGCAGCCGCGAGCACTTGTGCCCGTCGGGGACGTGCGGGAGCCGGTGCGCGGCCTCGAAGGTGAATTCCTTGAAGATCTCCATCACGGACTTTCGACGGCGCGGCGGGTCGCTCCCGGCGCGGCGAGGCGCTCATAGCATGCAACGCCGAGGCGATGCGCGACCCCCGTCCGCCGGTACGAGCGGCCCTCGGGGGGCGGCTGTGGGGAGCGCGAAAACTCTTCGCGGCCGCACCTGCAGCGAAGCGTCGCGACGAGGCGTAGCGTCGGCGCATGGGGCACGCAGAAGCGACGGACATCCACGATTTGACCGCGGCCCGGCAGTTCTCCGCTCCGGTGATGACGGGGCAGGCGGCGTACACCGCGTCGTTCCTCGACGGCGCGTACGACCTGCTCGTGCACACGCTCACCAACCACCTCACGTGGAGCTGTCCGACAAAGCGCCTCGTCGACCTCTACGACCGCAACGTGAGCGCCGACCACCTCGACGTGGGCGTCGGCACGGGGCTGCTGCTCACGCGCTGCCGGTTCCCTTCGCCGTCGCCGCGCGTGGCGCTCATGGACCTCAACGAGAACGCGCTGCGCGCCGCCGCCGCCCGCATCGCGACGCTCGCCGACGTGACGCTCTACCGCGCCAACGTCCTCGATCCGATCCCCCTCGATGCGCGCTTCGACTCCATCGGGCTCGTCTACCTGCTGCACTGCCTCCCCGGACGCCTCGAGGAGAAGGGTGCCGCGATCGGACACCTTGGCGCGTTGTTGAAGCCGAGGGGCGTGCTGTTCGGCGCGACGATCCTGAGCGACCGCTACGCCGCGGAGCACCTGCGCACGCGCACCATGGCAGGGTGGCTGCGCAAGAAGGGCGTCTTCGCCAACGCCGACGACACGCTCGCGGGCCTCGAGACCGCGCTGCGCGCGCACTTCACCGAGTACCATGTGGAGACCGTGGGCTCCGTCGCGCTGTTCACGGCGCGCAAGCCTTGATGGCATTCGACGGACCCCCGCAGGAGGCTTCGATGCGACACCCCACCCGAGGATCGACCCCGCCGCGCACCCTGCATCGCCTGGCCGGTGCGCTCGTGACCCTCGCCGCCCTCGACGGCTGCGCCACCGCGGCTCCCGCGGCGCGTCCCGCGGATCCCCTGGCGCCCATCGCCGTGGCTCCGTCGACGCCGGGGCCTGCGCCCGCACCGACGCCTCCGCCGACGTCCCCCGGCGACGTCACCGCGCCGCCGTCCGCCGACGAACCCCCCAGCGTGCAGGAGGCCCGGCGCCGCGCCTCCGAAGACCCGACGCGCTCGTGCGCTGCCGGCGACGCCGCGCAGTGCCACTGGGTCGACCTCTGGCGCCGGCACCTCGCCACCGACTTCGGCCTGCCCGCGGCGTTCGTCCAGGACCACGTCGAGATCCAGCATTTCGAGGTGCGCAACCTCGACGCCGAGGCGATCTTCGACGTGCAGTTCCACGTGCACGTCGACTGGGTGCAGGTGTGGTTCGCGGAGTCGGCGAGGGTGCGCGCCGCGGGCGCCACGGCCTTCGACGACGACGCCGCGGTGCTCGCACGGCTTCGCGCGGCGCGCGGCGACCACACGGCCAACGGCGACCGCCTCGGCGCGCTGAGGGTGATCCCGCACGTCGCGACCTTCGAGGCCGTGACGCGCGCGGCGGCCACCTGCGGCCCCGGCGCTGCAATGGGTCCGACGCCGCCGGTGGACGTCTCCGAGGACGGTCACCTCGTCGTGCGCGCGACCCGCGAGCAGAGCGGTCTGCCCACGGACTTCTGCCTCGTCGCGACGGTGGACGTCGAGACCGGGCGGCGCCTCGGCTGCGCCCCGCGGCTCTGCCGCATACACTGACGCCCCATGCGCGGCGCTGCGATCTCGAAGGTGCTTTCGGTGTGCGGTCTCGCGTGCCTCGGCGGCTGCGTCGAGGAGGCCTGGGCGCAGCCGCGGCAGGGCGACGCCGGTCGAGCCGTCGCACGCACCGACGGCGGCCCCCGTCGCAACGTGGACGCGCTCGGAGCGCTCCTCGGCGATCGCATCGGCGACTCCTTCGGCTTCGGAGGGCTGGGGCGCGGAAGTCTGGCCAGCGGCGTTCCCTCGGACCGCGGAACGATCGGGTTGGGGAACCTCGGATCGATCGGTCGCGGCGGCGGCGCAGGTCGTGGCGACGGCGTGGGCCTCGGCTCTGGCTCCGGCGGCTTTCGACCTCGCTCCTCGCAGGCCGTCTCCGTCGTCGTCGACGGCGTGACGGCGCGCGCCAGGGGCCTCGACGCCGAGGTCGTACGTCGCGTGCTCGCTCGGCAGCGCGCGGCGTTCGCGTACTGCGCGGCGTCGACGAACGCCATGCCCGTCGCCGGGGGACTCACGGCGTTGGTGCGCTTCGTCGTCGGCGTCGACGGCGCCGTCGCGGTGCCCTCCGTCGACGTCCGCGGCGTCCCGGCGCTGCTCACGGCGTGCCTCGGCGCGCGCATCCGCGGGCTCGCGTTCCCTGCGCCGGCGGACCACGCCACGGTGCCCGTCGCGCTCTCGATGACGTTCTCCCGCGGCTGAGTCGCGGACCGCCCACGCGCCGGTGCTCCACCGCGCGGCGATCGGGCGTAGGGTGCGCCCGCCCATGGGTGCCCCCGCCCGACGCAACGACACCGCGACGATCCCTGCGCTCACGGGCTTTCGCGCCCTCGCCGCGGGCCTCGTGGTGATCGGTCACGTCGCCCGCGACGGCGCCCTCGACCACGCCTGGCCGCTTCGCTACGGCTGGACCGGCGTCAACCTCTTCTTCGCGCTCTCGGGCTTCCTCTTCACGCGGCTCTACCTCGATCGCTTCGCCGACGGCGCCGTGTCGCTGCGACGGTACTTCCTCAAACGCGCGTTCCGCGTGCTGCCGCTCACGTGGTTCCTGCTCGCCGTCACCATCGCGTCGTGGCCGCACTACGAGGTGCTCGACGTGCTCACCCACGTGACGCTCACGCACGCGTGGTTCTTCGCGTGGCGCTTCTCGCTCAACGCCCCGATGTGGTCGCTCTGCGTCGAGGAGTCGTTCTACCTCGTCGTGCCCGCGCTCTTCGTCGCCCTCGGCGCGCTCGAGCGTTCGCCGCGCTTCGTCACCACGGCCGCGCGCATCGCCGCGGTGGTCGTCGCGCTCGCGGTGGTCACCGAGGCCGGCGCCGGCCTCGCGCTCTCCATCCAGCAGGCCGACCACGCCTTTCACGGACGCTGGGACGATGGCTTCTGGTCGTCCACGCTCCCTGGGCGCTTCAGCGACTTCGCGTGCGGCATCGTCGCGGGCGTCGTCTCGCTGCGCCTGCCCATCACCGGCCCCAAGGGCAGCCGCGCCGTCGCGACCACCCTCGTCGCCGCCGGCGTCGCCGTCTGGACCTTCGCCGCAGCGTGGGCCGAGACCCGCGGTGGCATCGTCGCGGCCGCTGCGATGCCGATGTTCCAGATCGTCGGCAAGCTCTTCGCCGTCGGCGGAGCGCTCGCGATCCTGGGCCTCTACGGGCGCTCCTGGGCCACGCCGCTCTTCGCCTCGCGCGCCTTCGTGTACGCGGGCCGCATCTCCTTCGCGCTCTACCTCGTGCAGTTCGCGCGCATCGGTCCGCGCGGAACGGTCGTCGACGGCGTGGGCGTCACGGTGCGCTCGGTGGTGCGCTCCGAGGTGCTCGCGGTCATCGTCGTGTACGTCGCGCTCAGCGCCCTCGCCGCGGCGCTGCACCACCTCGTCGAGGAGCCCGCGCAGCGTCGGCTGCGGGAGCGCTTTCTCGGCGCCGAGGGCACGTAGTTTTCGTGCCCCGCTGCGCGCGCGAAGCGGGCAGTGGTAAACCCGCGCGGCCCATGAACGCCGCGTCCGCCGTCACCCTGCTCGCGCTCCTCGTCGCCGGTTGCAACACGAGCGCTGGCACCGCCACCCCCGCCGACGCCGCAGCGCCCGCAGACCGCGTCGACGCCGCCACGATCCTCGGCGAGCCGGCTCCCGGCATGCCCGGCGGAGCGTGCGTCGACGGCGGCACCTGTGCGGCGAACACCCAGTGCACCGGCGCGCGCTGCGCGTTCTGCGGCGGCCTCGGCGAGGTGCCTTGCGCGGGGGCGTGCCGTGTCGGGTCGCCGCGCTACGGCGTGTGCTTCGACGACACCCTCGCGTCGGGCACCCTCGGCGCGCTCTGCCACCTCGAGGACTGCACCCCCGGCACGTGCTCCGTGCCCGACGGACGCGACTTCGTGTGCTTCGCGTGCGGCGCCGCCGTCGGCCAGCCGTGCTGCCCGTCGGCGGGCTGCACCGGCGTCCTGCATTGCACCGACGACGTGTGCCACTGACCCTCGCGCCCCTTGCCGCAAGCCTGCGCGGACCCTAGCGACGCGGCCGCGTGGACGCCTTGGCTCGGGGATCGTCGCGGTTCGAGAGTGCGCTGGCGCGTGAGCGCGCGGGAACGGCGATGGGGCGCGCCGTCGCGTGGGCGATGCTCACGACGACGCTCGGCTGCGCGCACCTTCCCGATCACGTGCAGCGCGACGACGCCTCGACGCTCGCCGACGCGACCGTCGACGTCGTGGACGCGCCGCGCCTCGACGACGTGACCGACGCCGCCGTCGACGTCTCCGTCGCGGATGTTCCAGACGCCAACGCCCCGAGCGCCGACGTGGTGGACGCCTCGGCGCCGGTCGATGCACCCGTCGATGTGCCGATCGATGCGGGTGCTCCGCCGCCTGACGCGCCTGATGCCGCGGTGGGGCCGCCGACGCTGCGAGGCGCCTTCGTCGCCGGATCCGTCGCCGGGAGCGCGGGCGGGGTCGTGCTTCGCGGCGTGCTGAGCTGGCACGCGGCGGCGCGGGGCACGAGCGGGGGCGTCACCTTGGAGGGCTGGCTGCGATGAACGAGAACGTTCCGAGGACGGTGTCGCTGCGCACGGCGGCGGGGGTCGGGGTGGGCGCGGCCGCGTTCGCGACGGCGGTGTTCTTCGCCGGGGTGTACGCCGCGCACGCCGATCCTGGCGGCCTCACGCGACCGTCGCTCTCCTTCGCCGGCACGCTGCGGGGAGCGTCGGGCGCGCTGACGTTCACGTTCCACCGCGCCGGCGGCTCGGACTGCGTCGCCACCACGGAGACGGTGACGCCCGACGCGACCACCGGCGCGTTCAGCGTCGAGGTGCCGCTGACGGCGTGTCCCGCGTTCTTCGACGGCAGCGACGTGACCTTCGACGTCGCCGTCGGCGCAACCCCCGTCGCGACCGCGCAGCGCATCAACGCCGTGCCGTACGCGCGCTACGCCGACCAGGCCGGCGTCGGCAGCGACTGCCCCGCGGGGTACGCGCGCGACAACGGCGCCAGCGCGTCGCCCGGGATCGTGTGCGCGCGCACGGTCACCCTCGGCGCCACCGCCGTCCGCGACGAGGTCGTGAAGGTGGGCACCGGCTCCAGCGCGTTCTGGATCGACCGCTACGAGGCCATCGCGCACCAGGCAAGCTCCGGCGCTGCGCTCGGCACGGCCACCGCCATGGGCACGGCAGCCGACGACATTCCTGCGACCGGCCTCCCGCGCAACGGCCAGCGCCCGCGCGGCACCGCCTCGCCGGTGTGGGCGCTCAGCCACCCCGGCATGCCGTCGCTGAACATCACATGGTTCCAGGCGATGGAGGCGTGCGCGGCGGCAGGCAAGCAGCTCCCGACGGGCAGCCAGTGGCTGCGCGGAGCGAGCGGAACGCTGGACGACGGCACCTGCAACTCCGCCTCGAGCGGCGCGCGCGCGGCGTCGGCGGCCGATGCGTGCGTCTCGGCGTCGGGCGCGCACGACATGATCGGCAACGTGTGGGAGTGGACCGACGAGTGGTACGCCGGCGCCGGCTCGGCGACGGCCTTCGTCAACGTGCCCGCGCAGAACTGGCCCGCGGACTACAACGCCGACGGGACCTACAACGTGAACGGCTTCGCGGGCGCCGTGGCCCTGCCCGC
>CAIMWA010000046.1 GCA_903845045.1 uncultured delta proteobacterium
CTTCTTCGCTACCTCTCGGTGGGACCCGAGATCGCCGTGGACGCCGGCGGCTACGTGTCCGGGAACGCGGTCTACGCGTCCTGGGGGCTCACCGTCGCCCTCCGCGTCGGGCTCCATCTATGAACGAAGAACTTCCTTTCACTCCACGAGGCTCGCCATGCATCTCCATTTCTCCTTCGGACAGGGCGCAGTGCTCTTCGCAGTCGGATGTGGCAACGGCGCAGCGTCGCCGGGGGCGGTGTCCGATGGCGCGACGGCGCTCGTCATCGACGCGCCCGCGGTGCTCCGCGACGTGCTGGCCCAGGGAGGCGACGCCGGCCCCACCGACGCGCCGGCCCCCGCCAAGGACGCCTCGGTCTTCGACCCCTTCGACGATCCCGACGCCGCCGCGCCCATCGCGGGCCTCGGCGCCATCACCCTCACCGGCGACGGCCAGAGCGGTTGGGTCGACGGTCCTCGGAGCCTCGCGCGGCTGCACAACCCGACGAACGTGCTGCTCGGCCCCGACGGCAACGTCTACGTCGCCGACTACGACAACGACGACGTGCGCATCGTGCGCCCCAACGGCCTCACGCTGACCTTCACCCGGCAAGACGCCTTCGCCCACCCCTTCGGCCTCGCCTTCGCGCCCGACGGAACGCTCTACGCACAGACCGACGACGACGACACGGGCCACCGCAGCACCGACACCGGAACGCTCTGGCGCCTCGACCGCCGCACCGGCGCGGCGACGGTGTTCCTTCGCGACATCGGCCGTCCGCGGGGGCTCGCGGTGCTGGCCGACGGGCGCCTGGCGATGGTCGACGACGAGCACCACGTCGTGCGCCTGCTCGACCCCGCGACGCGGACCATCACCGGCCTCGCGGGCCTTCGCGACATGCCCGGCTTCGCCGACGGCACCGGCGCCGTCGCGCGCTTCGACCACCCCTGCGACGTCGTCGCGGCCCCGGGCGGCGGCCTCCTCGTCGCGGACCGCGGAAACAACCGCATCCGCCGCGTGGGGCTCGACGGCGTCGTCACGACCTGGGCCGGCACCGGCATCGCGGGCTCCCTCGACGGACCGCGCGCCAACGCCACGGTCAACGCCCCGCAGGGCCTCGCCGTCGACGCCGCGGGCGACGTGTTCATTACCGACACCGGCGCGTGGCGCGTGCGTCGCGTGAGCGCCGCGGGCGCCGTGAGCACCGTGGCCGGCGACGGCACCGCGGGCTTCGCCGATGGCCAGGCGATGCAGGCCCGCTTCTTCGGACTCGAGGGGCTCGACGTCTCCCCGGACGGCACGACGCTCTACGTCGCCGACGGCAACCGGGGCGGCTCCGAACCCAACCACCGCGTGCGCCGCGTCGAATTCCCGACCGGCGCGCCTTGACCGCAGCGAGCGGGCCGCCCGCTGGCCCCGTCCCGAAAGGACCGAAAGTCATGAATCCCCTTCGTTCTCCGTGTCTCTTGTTGGCAACGCTCGGCGCCGTCGCGGGGTGTGGCGTGAACACCGCCATTCTCAACCCCCTCGACGGGGGCACCGTCGCGGACGCGCCGGCCTCGGAGCCAGCGGTCAACGACGCGCCGACCCGCGACACCCTCGCCGTCGTCGCCGACGTCGCCGCCGATGCCGGCAATCCCATCGTCGACGCGGGCACTCCGCAGGTCGACGTGCCCGCCGCCGACACCCCTGCGACGGGCGCGCTCGGCACCTGCGCGAGCCCCGTGGACCTTGGCCTCGAGGGCACCGTCGCTGGCACGGACCTCGTTTTCCGCGGCGTCACCACGGGCCTCGCCGACGTGCTGCACCCGTACCCGGGATGCGTCGCTCACGACGCTGCGGAGATGGTGATGACGTACCGCGTTCCCGCGGGCGCCGGCGCGCTGATGTTCACCACCGAGGGCAGCGCCTACGACACCGTGCTGTACGTTCGCGCGGCGTGCTCGCAGGCGAAGACCGGCGTCGACACGACGTGCAACAACGACAGCTACGACCACGCGCCGCAGTCGACGGTGTACGTCACCAACGCCGTCGAGGGGCAGACGCTGTTCCTCATCGTCGACGGAAACACCGAGGTCGACACGGTGCCGACGGGGTCCTTCGTGCTCACGGCGCGGCGCGTTCCCTTCGGGGGATCGGGCCAGCCGTGCAACCCCGTGACGGACCCGGCGACGGCGCGCTGCAGCGGCGCGCTGCGATGCTCCGAGGGCGGCGCCGCCGACGGCACGGCGATCTGCGTTCCCGTGATGGGTGTCGGCACGGCGTGCGACGCCCGCGGCTTCACCAACATCTGCGCCGAGAACGTCTCCTGCGTGACGGACCCGGCCCCCGTCGAGGGCGTTCCTGCGACGTCGGCGTGCGCCCTCGCGGGCACGCGCTGGGGCGCTCCTTGTCGCGCGGCAGCGCCGCGCTGCGACGGCGCCTTCGCGTGCAGCGCCGCCGACCCGGCCACCTGCGTCCCGTCGCTCTCCGTGGGCATCGCCTGCGACCCCACCGGTGAAGGCAACCGCTGCGCGACGGGGCTCGTTTGCAGCCCCCTCGGCGACGGCGGCGCGTCGCTCTGCCACTGATCCATCTTCCTCCCGTCTCTCCCTGGGGACACAGTTACGTTGTTGCATTCACGGCGGGGTCGCCGGCTCGAACTGCAACAACGCAACTGTGTTCCCGGAACCCCTGGGGACACAGTTACGTTGTTGCATTCACGGCGGGGTCGCCGGCTCGAACTGCAACAACGTAACTGTGTCCCCGCAGCGCCGCGACGGCGTCGGGCGGGAGGATTCGGAAGCTGGGTGAGTGGGGGGGGCGGGCGAGGGACGCGGCCGGGGGCGCCGCGAGGCCTCAGTGAAAGCGGCCGGTGAAGAAGAGCACGGCGAGCACGACGAGGATCACGCCGGCGGGCCGAGTCCGGCCGTGCCGTAGCGCGAATAGCCCCAGCCGCCGCCGCCGAGCGAGAGGACGATGAGGATGATGAAGAGGAACAGCATGGGAGCCTCGATGGGCGCCGCGACCGCGGCCGACGAGGATGTCGGCGCGAGCCGGTCGGGGCCGCCGACGAGGGCTGCATCGGGCGTGCCCTCGCGCGGCGGTGACCGTCAGGTCGCCAGCGCGCCGTCGTGGTGCTTCGTCAGCCGCTCGGCATCGTGGACCTCGACGACCATCGCGGCCGGTCCATGAAGCTGCGGACCCGAGGCGCGCACGCGGTCGCCCACGTTGAAGCGATACCGGCGCGCGCCGTCGGGGCGCACGTGCAGGAACGTTCCGTCGTCGAGCTGATACCCGTTGACCTCGCCGTGCAGCGCGAAATTGAGCCTCGCCACGGTGCCCGTCACGTCGCTGCCCGGCGCCGTGGCGCGGTACACGGGGTGGTCGCCGCCGGTGATGTCGGCCTCGGCGACCAGGTCGACGGTCGACCCGAGGTGCGTCGTGCGGGCCAGCAACTCCGCGGGATCCTTGGGAAAGTTTACTTGCGTGAGGCCCGTCGGGGTCTGCACGACGACGCCTTCGCGGTGTCCCTTGGGGCTGAAGTTGAACGCGACGACGGTGCCGCGAATGCGGCTGGGCGTCGGCGGGGATGGGTGCTTGGACATGGAAGTTCTCCTCGCCGCGAGGGCGGCACCCGCAGGCGAGCACCGTGCGTGCCGCGCGTCGCCGATTGCCGCCGGGCACCCCGCCAGGTGGGGCGTTCGTGCACCGATGTACGCCGCCGCCACGGGCGCGAGGGCCTCCCCGCGAAGCCGTGCGCGAGGCCGCGACGACGCGTCAGGCGATGAGGTCGAGAAGGCTGCGGTTGACGGTGTCCGCCGCGCGGAGCACCGCGACGTTGGCGCGCACGCCCTGGAGCGCTCCGAGCTGATCGACGCGCTCGGTGGCCAGGTCCGTTCCCGACGGCGCGTCGGTGCCGGGGGCCGACGGCGCGACCCCGTTGGACCAGCGCACGATGGCCGCTGCTCCGCCGCCCGGAAGGCTCTCGGACGTGACGCGTCCCGGCGTGTAGCCCGGCGTCTCGGAGTTCGCCACGTTCGCCGCGGACACCGCCATCCGCGTCTCCTCGACCTGGATTCCGCTCAGCGAGATGCGCGCGACGGAGGGGAAGCTCATCGGGATCGATTCATACCACGGCTACGGTCGGTTCAGCACCACGGCTGCGCGGACGAGGGCGACGAAGGCGGCCTCGTCGAGGGTGTCTCCCTCGTGGAGGTCGATGGCGCGCCGGGTGTTGCCTTCGAGGCTCGCGTTGAAGAGCCCCGCCGGGTCGGCGAGCGCGGCGCCCTTGGCGAACGTCACCTTCACGGCGGCCTTGTAGCTCTCGCCGGTGCAGATCATCCCGTCGCGGTACCAGACCGGGACGCCGCGCCACTTCCACTCCTCGACGACGGCGGGCTCGGCCCGCTTGATGAGCGCGCGCACGTGGGCGAGCGTCGCGCCCCGCCAGTCGCCGAGCTCCGCGATGCGCGCGTCGATGAGCTTCGAGGGAGGGTCGCCGGGGGTCGCTGCGCTCTTCTTCATGGTGCCTTCACCGCGGCGCCGGTCGATCTTCGCGGCCGCGGGGAACGACGCTAGCACGGCGCGATCGCACCGAATTTTGGCCGCCATGTTAAAATTGCGTAGGGTCCGCGGTACCTTCGGCGCGGGCGGCAGGGTGCGCGTCCATCGATGTCGCCTCGCCGCACGAGGCGCGACGGCGCAGGCACGTACGACGACCTCGGGAGATGATCGAGCGATGGGGATGGAGTCGCCGAGGAACGCAGAGGCCCTCGCCGCCGCGATCCGGATGAACGAGGTGCACCTCCGGGACGTGTCGGCCTCGCTCGAGGCCGTCATCGACAACATCCCGTTGATGGTGTTCGTGAAGGACGCCGAGACCCTCGCGTTCGTGCGCGTCAACCGCGCCGGCGAGGAGCTTCTGGGCTTGTCGCGGGAGGTCCTGGTCGGCAAGAGCGACCACGATTTCTGGCCCGTCGAGCAGGCTGATTTCTTCGTCGCCCGGGACCGCGAGACGCTGGCCAAGGGCACCCTCGTCGAGATCGAGGAGGAGCTGATCCAGACGCGCGACAAGGGCGTGCGGGTGCTGCGCACGAAGAAGGTCCCGATCCTCGGCGACGACGGCGCGCCGCGGTACCTCCTCGGCATCTCCGAGGACGTCACCGACCGCAAGCGCTCCGAGTCGAGCCTCTACCGCCTCGCGAACATCGACGCGCTGACCGGGCTCCCGAACCGCGGGCTGCTGCGCGACCGCCTCGATCAGGCCCTCACCCGGGTGCGCTGGAACGGGCGCCTCGTCGGCGTGCTCGTCGTGGACCTCGACCGCTTCAAGTCCATCAACGACTCCCTCGGACATGCCGTGGGCGACCGGCTCCTCGTCGAGGCCGGCGCGCGGCTGTGCGCCGCGGTGCGCGACGGCGACACCGTGGGGCGCGTGGGTGGCGACGACTTCGCGGTGGTGCTCACCGACGTCGCGCACAAGGAGGACGTCGGGCTCGTCACCGAGAAGATCGCCGCGGCGCTGCGCGAGCCGTTCTGCATCGACGGCACCGAGCTCTTCGTGACGCCGAGCATCGGCATCAGCGTGGCTCCTTCGGACGGCGCCGACGTCGACACGCTGCTGCGCCATGCCGAGGCGGCCATGTACCAGGCGAAGGAGCAGGGACGGAACAACCACCAGTTCTTCTCGCCGGCCCTCGACGCGACGGTGCGCCGGCGCTTCGCGCTCGAGCATCTGCTGCGGCGTGCGATCGTCGAGGAGCAGTTCCAGGTGCACTACCAGCCCGTCGTCGACCTGCGCAGCGGCGCCGTCGTGGGCATGGAGGCCCTCGTGCGCTGGCGGCACCCGGAGCTCGGCATGGTCTCGCCGGCGGAGTTCATCCCGCTCGCCGAGGACACCGGGCTCATCGTCGACCTCGGCGAATGGGTGCTGCGCACGGCGTGCGAACAGACCGCCCGATGGATCGCCATGGGCCACGCCTCGATGCACATCGCCGTGAACCTCTCGGCGCGGCAGTGCCGCGAGCGCTCCCTCGCCGAGAGCGTGGGGCGCACGCTGCGCGAGACGGGACTGCCGCCGTCGGCGCTCATGCTCGAGCTCACCGAGACGGCGTTGATGAACAACCCCGGCGCGGGCCGCGAGGTGCTCGAGCGCCTCGTCGCGCAGGGCGTCTCCATCGCCCTCGACGACTTCGGCACGGGCTACTCGTGCCTCGGCTACCTCAAGAGCTTTCCCATCGCGGTGCTCAAGGTAGACCAGTCCTTCGTGCGCAACATCACGTCGGACCAGCGCGACCGCATGATCGCGAGCACCGTGGTGGGCCTCGCGCACGGCCTCGACCTCACCGTCGTCGCCGAGGCCGTCGAGACCGAGGGGCAGCTCGACGTGCTCCGCGCGCTCGGCTGCGACCGCTTCCAGGGCTACCTGTTCAGCCGCCCGGTGCCCGCCGACGAGGCGACGACGCTGCTCGCCGCGCAGGCTGAGGGACGGGGGTAGGAAAGTAGGTTGCGCGATCTTCGGGCGATGCTCCGGTCGCCGCGCGCACGATTCGACGTGAAATCCGCCATTTCCGCGATGGTCGCGAGGCGCGACGCGAGATCCTACTTTCCTACCCCCGTCCCCAGCGGTCGATGCGCGCGGCGGCCTCGGCGTCGAGGGTCCACGCGAGGGCGCCGGCGTTGCGCGCGGCCTGCGCGCCGCTCCTCGCACCCGGCAAGGGGACCACGCCGGGCTTCGCACGCAGCCAGTTCAACGCCACCTGCTCCATCGGAACGCCCCGCTCCGCCGCGAGATCGCGCAGCAGCGCGACCAAGGGTTGCGCCGCCCGCAGCGCGTCGTCGGTGAACCACGCGGCCTGCGCGCGCCGCCCCGCGAGCACCGCGCCGGGAGCGTAGGTGCCCGCGAGGATCCCCTGCTCCAGCGGGCCGTACGCGAGGAGCGTCACGCCGAGCTCGAGGCACGCGTCGCGCACGCCGTCGCGCTCGGGATCGCGATGCAGGGCGTTGTAGCGAACCTGGTTGCTCGTCAGCGCGATGCCCCGCCGGGCCAGCGCCGCGTGCGCCGCGCGGAGCTCGTGCGCGCTGAAGTTGCTCACGCCGACGCCCGCGACGAGGTCCTCGGCGACGACATCGGCCATGGCCCCCATGAGGTCGTCGATGGAGGCCTCCTCGAAGTCGGCCCAGTGCACCTGGTAGAGGTCCACCCGCGGCACGCGCAGCCGGGCGAGGCTCGCCTTCAGCGCCGGCCGCAGCGCCCGCGCACCTCCTCGCCCTCGCAGCGGCGCGAACTTCGTGGCCAGCACCAGCGCCTCGCCGGAGCGCTCGCCGAGCACCCCCACGGACTTCTCCGACGCGCCGTGCCCGTAGACCTCGGCGGTGTCGAAGAGGCGCACGCCCGCCGCCAGCGACGCCACGAACGCATCGACGACGCCCGCGCCCGCCGCCGCGCCGGGCCCCCAGTACGCCGTGTCGCCCCAGGCCCACGTGCCGACACCCAACGCAGGAAGACGCACCGCAGGTCGCATCGAGGTCATCGTATCGCCACCCGTCCGTCACATGTAAGACTCGCGACGATGCGCCTGATCCACTGCGTGCCGCTGGTGTTCGCCACGCTCTCCGTCGCCTGCGCCGACGACGCCACCGCGGTGCCGAACGTCGACGCTTCGGCCGCCGACGCCTCGGCCACGGACGCGACGCCCACGAAGGACCTCGTACTGCCGGACCTCGGCACTCCCGACGACATCTCGGCCGTCGACGCGTCCATCGCCGACGCCCCTGTGCCCTTCGACGACGCTCCGGCCGTCGACGTCCCCGCCGCGCCCGACGTTCCCGCGGCCGCGGACGCTCCGGCGATCACCGATGCTCCCGTCGTCATCGACGCTCCCGCGGTGACCGACGTTCCGGTCGCGACCGACGTCCCCGCGGTCCTCGACGCTCCGGTGGTGACCGACGTGCCCGCGGTGACCGACGTCCCGGTGGCCGCCGACGCGCACCCGGCGGTCGACGGCGGGGTTCCCAGCGGCATCCAGCACGTCGTCGTCATCGTGCAGGAGAACCACACCTTCGACGCTTACTTCGGTCGGTATTGCACCGCCGCGACGGGGTCGAACCCGACGTGCACCGACGGTCCGGCGTGCTGCGAGGCCGCCCCGGCGCACGAGCCGTCGGGCGCCGCGCCGACGGACCTCACGGACTCCGCCAACGCCAACTACGACCCGAACCACGGGAGCGCGTGCGAGGCCTCGGAGATGAACGGCGGGCGCATGGACCGCTACGTGCGCGGGGCCTCGTGCTCGGACTCGCGCAACTTCGCCGTGGCCGCGCCGGCGGCGGTGGACACCTACCACCATTACGCCCAGCAGTATGCGATGGCGGACCGCTACTTCCAGCCGATCATCGGCGCCACGGCGGCGAACGACATGTACCTCGCCGTCGCGCGCGAGGTGTTCCAGGACAACAACGTCGGACCGCGGAGCATCAGCCAGCTCTGCGGGTTCTTCGCGTCGCGCAACCAGTACACCGACGCCACCGTCGCCGACGTCGTGCTCGGCGCGGGCCACAGCTTCGCGCATTACTCCGAGGGGTATGCCGCCGCCCGCCGCGCGTCGCCGTTCTGCGCGTCGGTGCCGAGCGACTGCCCCGCGGGCCGCCCGTTCTACCCGTGCAGCTACGACCCGTCGGACACGCCGTTCCAGTACTACCAGCGGTTCACCGACAACCCCACGTACATCAAGGACTACGCGGACTTCACCGCCGACGTGACCGCCGGGCGGCTGCCCGACGTCGCGTACGTGAAGGGCCTCGGCTACCACACCGAGCACCCCGGCTCGAGCACCACGGTGCGCGCGGGCATGATGTTCGTCGACGGCATCGTGCAGCGCATCCTCGGCTCGCCGATCTACGGCCAGAACACCCTGATCCTCGTGACCTGGGACGAGGGCGGCGGCTTCTTCGACCACGTCACGCCGCCCGCCACGAGCGCCGCGGACCACCAGGACTACGGCACCCGCGTGCCGCTGCTCGCCATCGGCCGCTTCGCGCGGCGCAACTTCGTCTCCCACGTGACCCTCGAGCACTCGTCCATCGTGCGGTTCCTCGAGTGGAACTTCACCGGCAGCACGGGTCAGCTCCACGCCCGCGACGCCTTGGTGAACAACCTCGGGAGCCTCCTCGACCCTGCGCAGACCGGGGTGCCCGTGCCCGCGAACTGAGCCGCCGATGTCCCTCGCCAACATGACGCAGGCGGAGATCCGGGCGCTCGGCGCGCTCACGCTCTCCTGCGCCGGCGCGGGCGAGTCGGCGGTCGGGATGCGCGCGCTCTCCTGGTACAATTCGCTGCTCGCGCTCGGCATCGACGTGCCGCTCTTCGTGGTGCACGACCTCGGCACCGCGCTGCTCGGCGAGCGCAAGGAGTTCGCGGCTCCGCGGGAGCTCCCGCGGCTGCCCGAGGGCTTCGTGCCCGCCGACGTCGCGGCCAACCTCCAAGGCTACGCGGAGCTGCTCGTCGAGGTGTCGCAGACCGACATCGCGCGCAAGCTCGAGAAGGCGCGCATCGACGACGGCGTGCTCGCGACGCTGCTCACCCGGGCCCTCGGTCCCGCGGCGGACCGCTGGCGCGCGCGCGGCATCTTCGAGCCCGTGCCGGTGAACGCCGAGTCCGTGACCCGCGCGATGCTGAACCTGCCGCAGGCGTGGGCCGCCGTGGACCGCCGCGCCGAGCTCGCCTTCGTGCAGCACCTGCTCCGCCACCGCCTGCACCTGCTGCTTGGCATCGAGCAGATCGACCTCGACACCGTCGAGCTCCTCGGGCTCATGGGCCAGGAGGGATCGATGCCCGAGACCGAGCTCATCGACCTGCTCGCGGTGTTCAACAGCCCCGAGGCCAACGACGTCGTGAACTTCTCCCTCGACATCCTGCCGAGCGTGCTCGAGACGCGGCGCGGCGGAGGCCAGCAGGTGTTCGCCGTCGACGGGTACTCGGGCGTGGTGTCGAACGGCTCCCTCGACTCCCTCGTGATGGCCGAGATGGCCTACGACGACGAGCTCTTCGAGCAGCGGTTCCTCGACAACCAGATGCTCTACTACGCCCACGAGGCGCAGGACCGTCCGCCCCCGCGCAGCTACCAGATCCTCGTCGACGCGAGCGCGTCGATGCGAGGCGCGCGGGCGGTCTTCGCGCGGGGTCTCGCCATCGCGCTGGCCAAGCGCTTCTCGCTGCTGGGCTTCGAGTCGACGGTGCGCTTCTTCGACTCGCGGCTCTACGAGCCCATGCGCCTGCGCCGTGGACGCTCGGGGCTCCACGGCACGGGGTCGCTGCACGTGGCTGGGATCCTCGCGTTCAAGGGCGAGCGCGGGCGCAACTACCAGCGCGTGTTCACGCAGCTCGCGTCGGAGCTCGAGCGGCTGCGCGAGCGCTCCAGCGTCACCGTCTACATGATCACCCACGCCGAGTGCCACGTGCCCGTGGAGCTCGTGCGCCGCGTGCGCGAGTCCGCCGAGCTCTGCGGCGTCTTCATGCTCCCCTCGCGCGGAACGCTGGACCTCGAGTACCTCCCGAACCTCACGCTGCACGAGGTGGTCACCGACGCTGCGCTGCGCGACCGCTCGGAGCGTGCGACGCGGGCGCTGAGCATCGTGGCGCAGGCGTCGGACAAGTCCCGCGAGGCCGCCAAGGGCGATGCGTAGCGAGCTCCCGCGGTGGGTGGTGCCGCTGGCCTTCGCGTCCCTCGCCGTCGCGTGGCTGTCGAGCGTGAGCTCCTTCGTGCAGGGGGGCGACAACGCCGAGTTCGCCACGCTCTTCGCGCGCTGGGGCGTCGCACACCCGCCGGGCTATCCCATCTACGGGCTCTACCTCCGCGCGATGGGCTTCGTGCCCGCGATCTCGCCGGCGCACGGCGCGGCCATCGTCACGACCTTCATCGGCCTCGCCGGCGTCGTCGTGCTCTACCGCGCCGCCCGCGCCTGGGGAGCCTCGACGTGGAGCGCCCTCCTCGCCATCACGCTCTTCGCCACGGCCTCGCTCCCGTGGCGCCTCTCGACGCTCGCCGAGGTCTTCGCGCTGCACATGCTCGTGGCGGCGTCGGTGCTGCTCTTCGCCGCGCCGGACTCGAGGCGCAGCCCCGCCGTGCGCTGCGCCCTGCTGGGTGCCGCCGCCGGCGTCGGCCTCGCGAACCACCTGTCCATCGTGCTCCTCGCGCCGCTGGGCCTCGACGCCCTCGCGCACGCCGCCCGCGCGTCGGGGCGCCCGCTGCGCAGCGCCGCGCTCGCGGTGGCCGCCGCGGTGCCGGGCCTCGCGTCGTACGGCCTCGTGATCGTCGCCGCGCGGCTGCCCGGCGATCGCCTGCGCTGGGGCGCCACGGAGACGTTCCGCGGGCTCGTGCACCACGTGCTGCGCGCCGACTACGGCACCACGAACCTCGCGGCCAACGGACGCCCGGCGCTGCCCGGAGCGCAGCTCGCGTTCCTCGCCGAGAGCCTGTGGCGCGAGAGCCGGGGCATCGGCGTGGTGCTGGCGGTGGTGGGCTTCGCGGCGATGCTCGCGCCGCGCGCGCGACGGGGTCACGGCCTCGCGCTCCTCGCTACGCTCGCCCTCGCGGGACCGCTCTTCGCGGCGCGCTTCAACATCCCGCTGGCGGGCCTCGGGACGGCGGTGGTGTCGCGCTTCCATCTGCTGCCGCTGGTGCTGCTGGTGGTGCCGGTGGCGCTGGGCTTCGACCGCGTGGTGCAGAACGCCGAGCTCGATCCGCGGCTGCGGGTGCTCGTGCTGGCGGCGGTCGTCGCCACCGGCGTCGCGCTCACATGGCCCGCCGTGCGCGCGGAGCGCGGACCGGAGATCGAGCAGTACCTCCTCGACACGATGGAGGTGCTTCCGCCGCGCAGCGTGGTGCTCGGCACCGGCGACGAGCTCACCTTCGGCGCCGAGTACGTGCGCATCGCGCTGGGGCTGCACGCCGACGTCGTCGTGCTCAACCCCTCGCTGCTGCCCCTCGCGCCCTACCGCGCGCGCCTCGAGGAGCGCCTGGGCTTCGCGCTGCCGGCCCCGCGCGGAGGGAGCGTCGACACCGTGGCCCTCGCGCGCGCGGTGCTCGCCGAGGGCCGTCCGCTGTTCCTCGCCGAGGTGTTCACGCCGCGCATCGTGCAGACCTTCGCGACGTGGCCCCAGGGCACGCTGATCCGCGTGCTTCCGCCGGGCGTTCCGCCGCCGTCGCTGCAGGACGTCGTCGCCGACGCCGACGGGCGCTTCGCGCGCTTTCGCATGCGCCCGGTGAGCACCGTGGTGGGACCGTGGCAGTCGGCGGTGCGCGAGCGCTACGCGCGCACGTGGCTGACGCTCTCGATCGCTGCGCGGGCGCGGGGCGCGGCGCCGCTGGCCGACGCGTGCGCGCGACGCGGTCTGACCTACGCCCCGTGGCTCGAGGACGAGGTCACCGTGGGAGTTCGACGCGCCACAGGTCCAGCAGCGGGCGCAGGGCCCGGTCGGTGATGCGCCAGGTCACCGGCAGCCGTGGTGGCGCGAGGCAGCGGGGACACAGTTACGTTCTTGCGTTCGCGACGCACCGCGGAAACGAAGACGTCCCGCACGGCGCGCCGAGGCGAGCACCGGGCACCGCCGCGTTGACGCCCCGCCGCGTCTCGTGATGCCGTGCGCGAAGCGATGGCGCCGAGCGACGACAGCGACGTCGAGGTCTTCGACGGCATCGCGCAGATCAGCGTCGGGGACGTGTTCCTGGTGGCGTGGCGCTCGGGGGCGACGGCGGCGCGCATCGACTGGGTGCACGAGCGCGTGCGACGGCACCTCGCGCGCAACGCCGACGACATGGTGTCGGCGCAGTTCCTCTTGTCGTCGGCGACGCCGCCGGGGCTCGGCGAGGTGGGATCGGTGCGGGCGGGGCTGCGCACGGTGCTGCCGCGCGCGCGCAGGCTCGTCGTCGTGCCCCTCGGCGACGCGGCGTGGGTGTCCGTCGTCCGCGGCGTGATGCGCGCGGGCCTCGCGCTGCCCGGACAGTCCGAGCTCATCAAGGTCGCGCCGTCGGCCGCCGCGGCGATGAAGCTCCTCGGCGACGCGCGCTCGCCGGTCACGCCTCCGAGCGAGGCGCTGCAGCTTCACCTGCGCGCGCTCCTCGGGGCCGTCGACGCGCCGTCTTCCGCGCTGCCCTCGTGAGGCTCGCGGACGCGCTCGCCGAGCGCCTGCGCGCCGCGCCGATCACCGCCGGCACCCCCTCCGTCGCACGCACCGTCGCAGGACACCTCGCGGCCCGCGCGTGACAGCACCGCCGAACGCCGCACGCGCTCCCCCGCACGCTCGTCGATGGCGCCTTCGTCGCCGCCGCCCTCGCGATCTTCGGGACCGGCGCGGCGCACGCCGACGGGGGCGCGTTCCACCCCGTGGCGTTCCTTCCCGACTATCACGGCGAGCACTTTCACGCGGCGCTGCGGCGCCTGCTCGTCACGGGCAGCGGGCCCTTCGTGGTGCACCTCTCGACCACCGCGCGGTGCCCGTGGAGCTGCCAGTACTGCTTCGCGTCGGCGGGCGGCCCCGACGCCGTGGACCCCGGCGACACCGACCTGGACCGCGTCGCCGCGGGCCTCGCCGAGCGTCGCGTGCCCATGGTGATCCTCAGCGGCGGCGAGCCCCTCGCGCGCTTCGCTCGGGTCGTACGTCTCGCCGGGATCCTGTCGCGCGGCTGCGAGGTGCGCCTCGTGACGTCCGGCGCCGGGCTCACCGCCGAGCGCGCGACGGCGCTGCGCGACGCCGGGGTGCGCGTCGTCGCCGTGAGCCTCGACTCCGACGATGCAATGCGCGTCGACGCGATGCGCGGGCGCGGCGCCTCGGAGGTCGCCCACGCCGCGATCACGGCGTCTGTGAACGCAGGCCTCTTCACGCTCGTCACGAGCGTCGTGGGGCGCGCGACGTTCACCGATGAAGCGGCCGTCGACCGCTTTCTTCGGGGCATCGCTGCGAGGCACCCCAAGGCCGTCGTGAACTTCGTGCCGGCCTTCGCGACGGGGCGCGGCGCGCGCGAGGGCTTCGGGTCACCCGCGGCGTTCGCCCCGACGGGCGCCATGGTTGCTCGCGCCGTACGAGCCGGCGGACACCGCGCCGGCGTCTTCTACGCACCGCCCATGGACGCCCTCGTCGGCTGCGTCGGCGCGGCGCACCGGCAGCTCGTCCTCGATGCGCGCGGCGAGCTCTTCGCGTGCGTGAGCCGGGCGTCGCACGGAAACGTCCACCGCGAGGGCCTCGACGTGGTGTGGCGCCGCATGCTCGCCGCGCCGTCGCGTTACGCCCAAGGGTATTTCTGCGCCGACGTCGCAGACCGCGACCTCGACGGCGATGCGCTCGATCCTACGGCCACCCGCGCGGCGCTCGAAGGCTTCTTCGCGCGCACGCCCGACGCGCTGCTGCAGCGCGTCCTCGACGTCGCCGGACCAGTGCTGGCGCGTGTGTCGCGGGAAGACGGCCTCCCATGACGGCACGCGGCGTCGGCGACGTCACGGATGTCCGGTGACGGCGCAGCTCGCCCGGCACCCCAGCAATTCCCTCGTGCATTCATGTCCGCAGTTCGAGAAGCCCGTCTGGCAGCGCGTCGTGCACGCCGCGGAGCCGGCGCCGCTCGGCGGCTGGCACGCGACGACGCACGTCGTTCGTGCCACCTGGCAGCGCATCGAACAGTTGGCCTGCGCGTCCGCGCATAGCGTCGTGCATGAATGAAGCTGGCCCTCGGCGGTGCGCCCGGGAAGCGTGACGATCAGGAGCCCGGCGACGAGCCCTGCGAACCCTCCCACGGAGAAGCGCATGCATCGACGGTATCGACGGCGCCCGAGGCGGTCAACGCGGCGCCCCGCGGCGCGATCCGGAGATCGTCGCGCGCGGGGCGGCAGCGTGATGGATCAGGCGTTCATCTGCATCTTGAGCTGGTCGCGCACGTCGGTGACGCCCGGGGCCGCCCACGCGGCGTTGGAGGCGTCCTCGATGGCCTGCCATGACGACGCGTGACCGGTCAGCGTGACCTGCCCGCCGGACGTCTCGATGTGGATCGAGTTGCCGTCCGTCGTCGCCTGGCGCTGCAGCGCCGCCTGGACGCCCTCCTTGACCTTCGCGGCCGAGGCCGTGTCGGGCTTCAGGGCGATGGAGTTCTGCACCGAGACCACCCCGGTCAGGTAGCGCACGGCGCGCTCGGCCGCGTCGCGCTGGAAGTTCCAGTGCACCTGGCCGCCGAGGGTCACGACGCCGTTGGTGACGTTGGCGGTGACGGTGTTCGGCACGTAGACGTCCCACTTGATCGCGCTCAGCGCCGCCGCGGCGATCTCCGAGTCGCCGTGCTTGTGCTCGCCGAGCACCTTCACGTTGAGGTCCTGGGCCACCGCACGCACGCCGCTCACGCGCTTCGTCGCGTCCTCGGCGGCCCACTTCTCGGCATAGGTGTCGACGCTCCCGAGGAGCGACACGGTGCCCTTGTCGACGGTGACGCCGATCTGGGCGGCGTTGACCATGGGGTCCCAGCGGAGCTCGGCTTCGATGTCCTGCTTGATCTGCATGTCGGTCTTGGTCATGGGGATGCTCCGGCTTCGCGGGTCGAGTCGTCTCGGACGTCGTCGCCGCCATCATGGCGGAAGCGATTGCCCGCAGCGCCGAGTGCACGGCACATACCGGGTACGAAACGTCGACGTTTGCGCCTCGAGACCGCTCGGCGACGCCCGAAGAACGCCGGATGTGCGCGTGCGGTGTGCGCGTCGAAGGCGGGGATCGCGCGTTGTTCGCGCTCGGCTGGACCGCGCGTCGAAGCGGTTGACCGGACCGGTGGCGCGGGCGTCCCATCGGGGGCTCGAACTGGAGGCTCCCCATGTCGTTCGTTGCATCACGGCTCGTCCCTGCCGCCCTGCCGGCGCTCCTCGTGCTCGCGTGCAGCGGAGAGAGCGTCGTCGGCGCGGTGCCCTTCGACGCCACCGTCGGCGACGCCGCCCCCACGTACGACACCAACGGCACCATGGACGCCCCGGACGTCTCCGCGCCGGACGTCGTCGACGCCGCGCCCGAGGCCGCCTTCGATGCCCCGGCGCTCGCCGATCTGCCCGACGTCGCGCCGCCCGGGAGCTGTCGCGACAACACCGACTGCGGCTCCAACGAGTTCGGGTTTCGCGTGTGCGACCAGCCCAGCGGGCGCTGCGTGCTCTGCACCGTGGCGAACCGCGACGCGTGCACGCCCACGCAGTACTGCACCGCCGCCAACCGCTGCGAGGCCGGCTGCGACGCCGACGCGCAGTGCGCCTCGCACCACTGCGACCTCGCCCATCACGTCTGCGTGGCGTGCGCGGCCGACGACCAGTGCGCCGCGGGCATGGTGTGCTCGCCGTCGGCGCAGCTCTGCGTGCCCGGCTGCAACCCCGCGCACGCGTGCCCGGCGGACCAGGGCTGCTGCGCCGGCGCGTGCCTCAACACCCGCATCGACCCGTCGAACTGCGGCGTCTGCGGGCGCGCGTGCAGCATCGCGCAGGGAACGGCGTCGTGCGTGGCCGGCGAGTGCGCCGTGGCGAGCTGCAACACCGGCTTCGGCGACTGCGACGCGATCGCGTCCAACGGGTGCGAGACGGACCTCACGTCGTCGGGCACGAGCTGCGGACGCTGCGGAAACGCCTGCGTCCCCGGCGCCAACGCGAGCGCCGCGTGCGCCGGCGGAGCGTGCCGCGTGACCTGCGACCCGGGCTTCGCCGACTGCAACGGCAGCGCCGCCGACGGGTGCGAGGCCAACCTCGCCGACGCTGCGAGCTGCGGGAGCTGCGCGACCCACTGCACCGGTGCCACGCCGCTCTGCACGGTGACCGCGGGCGTCGCGGCATGCGTCTCGGGCTGCGCGTCGACGGAGGCCCGCTGCGGCGGAGCCTGCGTCTCCGTCGCGACGAGCACGGACAACTGCGGCGGTTGCGCGACGGTGTGCCCCGAGCGCCCCAACGCCTCGCGCGCGTGCCTCGGCGGCCGCTGCGGGTTCACGTGCACCACGGGCTTCGCCGACTGCAACAACGACCCGTCGGATGGCTGCGAGGCGCGCCTCGACGACGTCACGAACTGCGGCACCTGCGGCACCGTCTGCCACGGCGCCACCAACGCGACGCCGGTGTGCAGCCGCGGCGCGTGCGGGCTGACGTGCACGAGCGGCTACGGCGACTGCGACGGCAGCGCGACGAACGGCTGCGAGACGAGCACGCTGTCCAGCGTCACGAACTGCGGGGCGTGCGCGGCGGCGTGCAGCGCCGGTCCCAACGCCGTCGTCGCGTGCGTGGGCGGACGCTGCCGCTCGGGCTGCAACGCGGGCTTCGCCGACTGCGATGGAAACCCGGGCAACGGGTGCGAGGTGAACATCCTCACGAGCACCGCGAGCTGCGGGGCGTGCGGCCTGGCGTGCCCATCCGGCGCGTCGTCGACGGCGGTGTGCGCGGGCGGCGTGTGCGGCATCACCTGCGCCGCGGGGACCGCCGACTGCGACGCCAACCCGGTGAACGGCTGCGAGGTCGACCTGACGTCGGCGCTCGCGTGCGGGCTCTGCTCGAACCGCTGCGCCGGCGCGACGCCGGTCTGCGTCACCGGCTCCTCGGGGTCGTCGTGCGGATCGGGGTGCGCCGTGGGCCAGGCGCGCTGCGGCGCGACCTGCGTCGACACGCAGTCGAGCGTCGACAACTGCGGCGGGTGCGGCAACGCGTGCCCCGGCGGCGCCAACGCGACGCGCACGTGCACCGCGGGCGCGTGCGGGCTCACCTGCGCGCCGGGCACGGCCAACTGCGACGGCAACGCCTCCAATGGCTGCGAGACCAACACGGCGAGCGACCCTGCGAACTGCGGCGCGTGCCGGACGGCCTGCGGGCCCATGACGTGCGTCGCGGGGGCGTGCATCCCGCCGCGGAGCTGCCTCGAGCTCGCGCGCAACGCCCCGTCGACGGCGAGCGGAACCTACGCCATCGACGCCGACGGTCCCGGCGGCGACGCGTCGTTCAACGCGTGGTGTGACATGAGCACCTCCGGCGGCGGATGGACCGAGATCTTCTTCGCCGACCCCGCCGGCTACACCACCACGACGCTCGACTACCAGGTCACGAGCCGGGCGCTTCGCAACGCCGCGACGGACGTGCTCGTCACGTTCCGCCAGGGCGATCACTCGGTGCTCCCGAACTGGGCCCGGTTCACGATGCCGAACAACTGGAGGTCGCAGTCGCCGTTTCGCTACACGCAGGTCGACGAGACCATCGCGGTGTCGGTCAACGGCGCCGCCGCGGTCACCACGCTGCTGCGCTACGGCTACAACAATTGGCCGACGCTCTGCACCGATCCGTGGTCCAGCACGTCGTCGGTGTACGGGCGCATCTGCTTCACCGGCACCGTGGCGCCGTACTTCAACGGCTTCGGCGTCGGCGCGAACCTCTGCCCCGACAGCTCGCAGAGCTACAGCGCCGTCGGCTGCGCCGCCAACCGGCGGTACTCCATCGCCGTTCGCTGACGCGCGAGGTCCGGCGACGATCGCATCGCCGACTCGACGCCCGCCGCGGGGCTCTGCTACTGCGCCGCCATGTCCGGCACCCTCGACGCCCTGCTCCGCCCCCGCTCCATCGCCGTCATCGGCGCCGCCCGCAAGCGCGGCAGCATCGCCGCCGAGGTGTTCCACAACCTCGTGCACGTGGGCTTCCAGGGCGCGGTGTACCCGGTGAACCCCAAGGCGCCGGTGGTGCAGTCGGTGCGGGCCTACACGACCGTCGAGGAGATCCCCGACCCGGTGGACCTCGCGCTGCTGGTCGTGCCCGCGGCGCAGGTGCTCGCGGCCATCGACGCGTGCGGGCGCAAGGGCGTGCGCGCCGTCGTGGTGATCACCGCGGGCTTCGCCGAGACCGGTCCCGAGGGCGCCGCGCTGCAACGCGAGCTCGGCGAGCGCGCGCGGTCCTACGGCATGCGCGTCGTCGGACCGAACTGCCTCGGCGTGCTCAACGCCCACCCCGACGTCCGCATGGGTGCCACGTTCTCGCCGACGTTCCCGCCCTTCGGCGGCGTGGCGGTGTGCTCGCAGTCCGGAGCGCTGGGCCTCGCCATCCTCGACCTCGCGCTCGAGGTCGGCATGGGCATCTCGTCCTTCGTGAGCATCGGAAACCGCGCCGACGTCTCCGCCGCGGACCTCATGGCGTACTGGGAAGACGACCCCGATACCAAGGTCGTGCTGCTGTATCTGGAGAACCTCGGCGACCCCGCGGAGTTTCTCGAGATCGCGCGGCGGGTGTCGCGCAAGAAGCCCATCGCCGTGGTGAAGAGCGGCCGCACCGAGGCTGGCCGTCGCGCCGCCAGCTCGCACACCGGCGCCCTCGCGGGCATGGACGTCGCCGTCGACGCCCTGCTGGGACAGTGCGGCGTGCTGCGCACCGACACCATCCACGGCCTCTTCGATGTCGCCATGCTTCTCTCGACACAGCCCGTGCCCAAGGGGCCGCGCGTCGCCATTCTCACCAACGCCGGCGGTCCCGGGATCATGGCCACCGACGCCTGCGAGAGCCGCGGCCTCAAGGTGCCCGCGCTCGCCGAGGCGACACGGTCGGCGCTGCGTGAATTCCTCCCCGCCGCGGCGTCCGTCGAGAACCCCGTGGACATGATCGCGAGCGCGTCGCCGCAGCAGTACGAGCGCAGCCTGCAGCTCCTGCTCGCGGACCCGGGCGTGGACGCCGTGCTCACGCTCTTCGTGACCCCCATCGTGACCCGCGCGACGGACGTCGCCGAGGCCATCGCGCGCGCCGCCGTGGCCGCCGAGAAGCCCATCGCGGCCTGCATGATGGGGAGCCAGGGCGTGCCCGAGGCCGCCGCGATGCTGCGCGAGCACCGCATCCCGACGTACACGTTCCCCGAGGCCGCCGCGGCGGCGCTGGCGCGAGCGGCACGCTATGGGGTCTTCCTGGCGCGCGGCGAAGACCCGCCGCCGGCCCTCGCGGTGCATCGCGACGCGGCCGCGAAGGTGCTCGGCGCGCCGACGACGGCGGGATCGCACGGGCGCTGGCTGCACCCCGAAGAGGTTCGCGCGGTGCTCGACGCGTACGGCATCGGGACACCGCGGCAGGCCCTCGCGCGCACCGGCGACGAGGCCGTGCGGCTGGCGTCGGAGCTGGGGTTTCCAGTGGCGTTGAAGCTCGTGGCCGAGGGCATCACGCACAAGACCGACGTCGGCGGCGTGCGCCTCGGGCTGCGCGACGAGGACGAGGTGCGCGAGGCCTACCTCGCCATGCTCGGGAGGCTCACGGAGCTCGGGCGGGCCGGCGACATGCGCGGCGTGCTGCTGCAGCGCATGGCCGAGAAGGGCATCGAGACCTTCGTCGGCGCCACGAAGGACACCGAGTTCGGCCACCTCATCGGCTTCGGCCTCGGCGGCGTGCAGGTCGAGCTTCTCAAGGACGTGGTGTTCCGCGTGGCGCCGCTCGGCGCTGCGGACGCGGCGCAGATGGTCGACGGCATCCGCGCGCGGGCACTCCTCGAGGGCTTCCGCGGGGGACCGGTGGTGGACAAGCGCGCGCTCGCCGACGTGCTGCTCCGCGTGGGCCGCCTCGTGGCGGACTTTCCACACATCGCCGAGATCGATTTGAACCCGGTCATCGCGCGCCCCGATGGAGCCACGGCGGTGGACGCGCGCATCCGCGTGGTCGGCTGAGCGCGCCCGCGGTCGATCCGCACGCTCGATCATTCCTGCCTCACCGAGGCGTTCTTGCAGCCATCGCGGCCGTCGAAAGCGTCCATGAGCCGCGCTCTTTGCACGGGTACACCCCGTGCTTTGCGCTGCCGTTGGAACGACGCGGAGTCCGCGCCGTTCAATGGAATGCCATGTTGCGACCACGTGAGTGTCGCATCCGAGGAGGTCCGATGAAGGCGATCGTTCTCACTGCCTACGGCGATGTCGACAAGCTCGAGCCGCGCAACCTTCCGGAGCCCGTCACGGGACCGGGAGAGATCAAGGTGCGCATCGCGGGCGCCAGCATCAACCCGGTGGACTACAAGCTGCGCTCCGGTGCGCTGAAAACGATGATGCCGCTCGACCTGCCCGCGGTGCTGGGCCGCGACGCTTCGGGCACCGTGGTGGAGACCGGCACCGGAGTGACCCGCTTCAAGGTCGGAGACCGCGTCCTCGGACTGGTCATGGGCGCCTATGCCGAGCGGGTCGTCGCGAAGGAGGAAGCCTGGGCCAAGGTCCCGGCGAAGCTCGACCTCATCGACGCCGGCGCGCTGCCGCTGGTCCTCCTCACCGGAGCTCAGCTCGTCGAAGAGGCGCTCGATCCACGCCGGGGCGACGTGGTGCTCGTCACCGGCGCCGCCGGGGCCGTAGGCCGCGTCGCGGTCTTCGCGGCGAAGGCGCGCGGTGCCAAGGTCTGGGCGGGCGTGCGCCGTAGTCAGCTCGCGGAGGCTTCGGGCCTCGGCGCCGAAGGCGTGGTCGCGCTCGACGACCCCGCGGCGGTGGAGCGCCTCCCGATGCTCGACGGCATTGCCGACACCGTGGGCGGCGAGACCCTCGAAGGCCTGCTCCACAAGGTCAAGAAGGGCGGAACCATCGCCAGCGTCGTCGGCGCATCGTCGGGAGCCTCCGCCCTCGGACTGGTCGTTCGCGCCATGTGGGCCCATGCGGACGCGGCGCGGCTGACGGCGCTCGCCGGCGCGGTGGCCGCGGGAGAGCTCGTGATCCCCATCGCCCGGCGGCTGCCGCTGGCCGAAGCGCGCGAGGCGCAGCGGATCGCCGAGCACCACGCCGGCGGAAAGGTCCTTCTTCTCGCCTGAGACACCGCATCCCGCAGATTCATCCACCGCGACTCGAGAGAGGCCGAACCCATCGTGAGCTACCAGAGCGTCAATCCCTCCAATGGCGAGGTCCTCGAGACCTTCGCCGATCTCACCAGCGGCCAGCTCGAGGCGGCCATCGCGACGGCCGCAGGCCAATACGAGGTCTGGCGTCGCAAGAGCTACGCACAGCGCGCCGTCGTGGTGAACGAGGCCGCCCGTCTCCTCGCCGCCAACGTCGACGCGTTCGCGCGGCTCGTGACGCTGGAGATGGGCAAGCGCATCGGCGAGGCGCGCGGCGAGGTCGAGTTCAGCGCGCGCATCCTCGCGTACTATGCAAAGAACGCCGAGCGCTTCCTGGCGCCGGTGAAGCTCGACCCTGCCGTCGGCGAGGCGTACATGGAGAGCAGCCCGCTCGGCATCGTCTTCGGCGTCGAGCCGTGGGACTTTCCCTACTACCAGCTCGCCCGCGTCGCCGGGCCGCACCTCATGGCGGGCAACGTGCTGGTGGTCAAGCACGCCGGCTGCGTACCGCAGTGCGCCGCGGCCTTCGCGAAGCTCTGGATCGACGCCGGCGCACCCCCGGGGCTCTATACCAACCTGCCCATCTCCCATGCGCAGTCCGACCGCCTCGTCGACGACCCGCGCATCAAGGGTGTCGCGCTCACCGGAAGCGCCGAGGCGGGGCGCAGCATCGCGGCGCGCGCCGGCCGGAACCTCAAGATCTCGTCCATGGAGCTGGGCGGCAGCGATGCGTTCATCGTGCTCGAAGACGCCGACCTCGAGCACACGGTGAAATGGGCCGTGTGGGGCCGCATGTACAACACCGGACAGACCTGTTGCGCGGCCAAGCGCTTCATCGTCGTCGACTCCTTGGCAGACGAGTTCCTGCGGCGGTTCAAGGGGGCGCTCGGCGCGCTCGAGCCCGGTGATCCGATGGACGAGAGGACCACGCTCGGCCCGCTCTCCACCGAGGCGGCGCTGGTTCAGCTCCTCGCGCAGGTCGATCGTGCGATCGAGGGAGGGGCGAAGCTGCTCCTCGGCGGCAAGCGCATCGATCGCCCGGGATCCTTCATGCAGCCGACCATCCTCACCGACATCGAGCCCGGCAACCCCGCGTTCCGCCAGGAGTTCTTTGGACCCGTGGCGCTGTTCTTCCGGGTGAAGGACGAGGCCGAGGCCATCCGTCTCGCCAATGACTCGGACTTCGGGCTCGGAGGCTCGGTGTTCACCAATGACGTCGCGCGCGGCCGTCGCGTCGCAAGCCAGGTCGAGACCGGCATGATGTTCATCAACAACATCTCCTGGGCCGACGCCGCGCTGCCCTTCGGCGGCATCAAGAACTCGGGCTACGGACGCGAGCTCGGCGCCATGGGCATCCAGGAGTTCGTGAACAAGAAGCTCGTGCGCGTCGCGTCGATGGCGGCGCCGGGCTGAACTGCGACCTGCCCCTCGCCGAGGGTCACGGCCCCGTGCGCGCGACCCACAGGTCGTCGGCGTGCACCGTGCGCGGCGTGTTCAGGTAGATCGTGAAGCGGAGCTGCGTCGTCCGCGCGTCGAGGGTGAACGGCGGCGAGAGCACGCGCCGCGTCGCCGTGTCGATGGTCACCGACATCGCGTCACGCGACACGATGGCCGCCGCCGCGTCGCGCTGGAACACCACGAGCTCGATGGCCCCGCTGCCGCCCTCGGCGTGGAACGCCCCGCCGAAGCGGTACGTGCCGTTGAGTCCGTTGCGCGGAAGGTCCTGGTAGATGCACTGCCCCGGCGAGCACGTGCCGCCGCAGTTCGTCGCCGCCTCGGTGCCGCCGGCGCCGTCGTCGACGACGCTGAAGTTCGTGAGGCTGCCCTCGACGCTCATGCCGAGGCGACCCCAGGTGTTGCCCGGATTCGCCCCGAAATCCCCGTCGCCCAGGATGTTTCCGTCGGCGTACGGCGTCGGCCACGCCTCCGTGGGGTACGGGCGCGCGTCGGGCTGGATGTTCGTCCAGTCGCGGCAGTCGACGCGGCGAAAGGGACCCTCGAGGACGGCGCCGTTGCAGCCCTCCGAGCGCGGCGTGACGGTGTCGCTGCGCTGCCAGCGCTCCCAGCGCGTGAGCCCGTACACCGTGGTGAAATAGAAGCGCTCGATGTGGTCCGCGGTGGCGATGGAATTGCCGCCGTAGTGGTCCGTCACGACGCTGTCGAGGGTCTTGGCGCGCGACCCGTTGATGCCGCCGTAGGTCACCGCGGCGTGGGACCACTGCGTGTACGCCGCGTCGAGGCCCGTCGGGCACGTCCCTGGAAACGGCGTGCCCGCGCGCTCCCAGCCGACGCCGCGCAGCGCCGCGATGCGGCTCCCGGCGGTCGAGGGCTGCGTCGTCGGCAGCAGCAGCCACGCGTCGTCGAGGGCGCACCCGTTGCCGAAGAACGTCTGCGCGAGGCCGCCTGGATCGCGCGTGCCGATGATGGAGGCCATCTCTCCGTCGACCTCGGCCACGTCGTAGCCGTCGCCGCTCGCGTCGAACTGTCCGAAGGGCGCGAAGTCGAAGGTGTGCACCACGCGTGCGCCCGCTCCCGGCCGGGGAAACGAGTCGTGCCGCTGGTAGCCCGCGGGCACGCCGGTGCCGGGCTGGTCGTGGCGGTGGTACGGCAGCGCGTCGCCCACGCGCAGGTCGCGGCGCTGCGATCCCGCGGGGCAGGCGTCGATCGGATCGTCGGGGAGCAGCACGCCCGCCGCCGTCACGCAGACGTCCTGCACGAGCAGGTCGTTCGTCGTCGTCGCCGTGGTGATCGCGCACGGAAGACCCGCGGGACCGCACGGAGCCACCACGTCGGCGGGGACGTCCGGTGGTACGTCGGGCGCGACATCCGCCGTCGGGAGGACCACGTCGCGCGCAGCGTCCACGGACCCGTCGACGGATCCGTCGAGCGCCACGTCGGCGGGCGCGTCCACCGTCGGTGCATCGAGCACGGCGACGGCATCGGTCGGGGCCGCGGCGTCTATCGCACCGAGGTCGTCCGGGGCGTCGAGCACCGCCGTGTCGTCGGTCGCACCGAGGTCCGTCACCGCCGCGTCGCCGCTCGTCACCGGCGGTGCCGTCGCCGCCGCGCAGCCGGTCGCAACGAGGGCCAGCACCGTCCACCCGAGGCTCCGCGCGCGCATCGGCGACGACGCTACCACGGCCCCTCGCGACCCCACGCGGCGGGGCTCGACGGGCTCAGCATCGACTTCGCTCGAGCATCTTCGTCGCCGCGGGCTGAAGCCCACGGCAGTGTGAGTGAAGCCCGTGACCCGGGCTGTCCGCAGGACTCATCCGGTGGGTGCGATGGCGCTGCAGCCCGCTC
>CAIMWA010000047.1 GCA_903845045.1 uncultured delta proteobacterium
CCACACGCCGCCGTCCTGCGCGAAGGGCCACGAGGGGCGCGCGAAGCTCGCGTCCGTCGCGGGCACCGCGCCCGCATCGCGCGACGGAGCGCCGGCGTCGACGAGCTCTCCCGTGTACCGACCCGCCACGCGGGTCACGGTGTACGAGCCCGCGCCCGGCGCCGAGAGGTCCGCCACCACGCCGCGCTCGGGAAGGCCGAGCACGGTGCGCGCGCCGTCGGTGCCGATGCCCGCGACGAGCGTCGGCGGGAGCGTCGAGGCGGTCACCGGGTCCATCGTCGGGGTCGTTCCGCCGAGGCCGAGGAGCACCGACGACACCGAGCCGGTGAGCGCGTAGAGCCGCCCCTCGGCCTGCCCCGCGACGAAGAGCGTCGTGCCGTCGCCGGCCATCGCGAGGCCCGACGGACGCCCCACGCGCCACGTCGCCGGGTCCTCGCCGGGCATCGGCGACGCGCCGGGCTCGAACACCACGCGGTGCATCGGCGTGCCGCCGTTCACCGTGTTGTCGACGCGAACGATGCGTTGGAACTCGGTGTCGCTGAGGTAGAACGAGCTGCGGTCGGCGCTCATGGCGAGGCCGCCGATGCGCCCGAGGGCGAGGCCCGCGACCGGGGGCTGGTTGCACCCGAAGCGCGAGCCCGCCACCACCCGCGCCGTCGAGAGCGCCGGCGCCACCACCTGGATCACCGCGCAGTGGCTCGCGTCCACGAAGTACACCGAGCCGTCCTGGCCGTAGTGCACGTCGGTCACGCGTCCGAGGCGGAGCTGGCCGGGCGCCCGGAACCCGTCGGCGGAGCCCGCGAAGGCGTCGCCGCCGGGGTCGCAGACGGTGCCCGCGAAGGTCTCCACGGCGTGCATCGCGTCGTTGCGACGGAAGCGCCGCACGCGGCAATTGTCGCGGTCCGCGAAGTAGACGTAGGACGGGTCGACGTCGAGGCCCGTGGGGAACGCCAGCGCCGTGAGCGTGCCCGCGGCGCCGTCGCCGTTGAAGCCCGGGCACGAGCCGCCGCACGACTGTCCAGCCACCGTGGTCGCCGCGCCGATGCCGCCGTCGCCGTCGATGGGGAGCACGTGCACGCGGTTGTCGCCGGCGATGAAGAGCTCGCCCGTATCGGGTGCGTACGCGAGCGCGAAGGGCCCCACGGGGAACGAGATGGGCACCGACAGCGGCTCCACGCGCCCGCCCTGGAGACGGAGGATCTGGTGCGCCTCGCTGTCGGCGAAGAGCGTCGCGCCGGTGGGCAGCGTCACCATCGACGACACCGCCGTGATGGGCACCGACAGCGGCGCTCCGCCGACGAGCGAGTAGCCCGACACGCCCGTGCCCAGGAGCCGCTGCGGCGGCAGCGCCACCGGCGTCGTGTCGAAGGACAGCACGCGCGCGCTGCCCGGGTCGCTCACGTAGAGATGGTCCGCCGTGGCGAAGAGGGCCCCAGGGGCGACGAGGCGGCGGTCTTCGACGCTCCAGCGATGCCCCGCCACGGCCTCGATGCACGGCTGCCCCCCGGCGAGCACCGTCGGACACCCCGCGGCAGGAACGTCCACCGCGGCCTCGACGCCGGCGTCGCGCGGCACGTCCGCCGTCGTGCCCGTGTCGCTGCCCCCATCGACGGGACGCGGCACGTCGACGGCGCCGACGTCGCCGAGGTCCGTCGCGACGATGTCCGTGGGCGCCGGACGGTCCGTCGAGGGCGCGTCCGTGGTGCCGTCCATCGGCGCGCGCGCGTCGACGGCGGCGTCGGACCCCGCATCGACGACGCCGTCGGCGGCGGCCCCATCTCGGCGTTGGAGCAGCGACGCGTCGTAGACGCTGCACCCCGCCACCGCCACCACCACGCCGAGCCGGACCCCGAGACCACGCGCCATCACGGCGCAGGACGATGCCAGAAGCACGGCACCGGTGTCACGGCGCGGATGTCACGGAGACGGCGGGCCCGGCGTGCGGAGCGCCTCGTCGAGGGAGGTGATCCACGGTGCGCCGGCGCGGGCGATGGGGCGCACGTCGCAGCCGCCGCCGGGGCGCGGGCGCACGTCCGCCGCGACCCAGAGGTCCCCGAGGAGCCAGCCCCCGCTCGGGGCGTTCAGGGTGACCGGACCGAGCACCGCGACCGGCGTGGCGCCGCCGCAGAACACCGCGACGCTCGCCGCTTCGGGGCCCGCTCCGTGGGGGTCGTAGTAGTGCACGCCGATGCGGTACACGCCCGCCGCGGGCTGGGGCACGTCGATGTTCTCGGGGCCGTGGCCGTCGGTGTCGTCGAGGTCCAGGTGCGGATCGTTCACGCCGGTCGCCGACGGTCCCCAGTGCAGCCGCGACGGACCGGTGCAGTCGCCGTAGTAGCAGTCCGCGGGACCGCGCCACGCCGCGTCCGGCGCGAGGGCGAGAAGGTGCAGGTCGACGTCGCTGTGGTCGCACTGCGCGTGCGCGGCGGTCGGGCACGTGCGTCCCGGCGGGTCCCACCAGAGCTCGACACGAAGCCCGTCCGGCGACACGGCGTGCACCGCGGTCTCGCACGCATCGGCGAGGCCCCGGTCGTCCGTCGCCGTGAAGCGGAGGCGGTAGTCTCCGACGGCATCGGGCGTGAAGCGCGTCGCCGTCGCATCGCCGGGATCCGGGGCCGGGCGCGCGCTCGCAGCCGGCGCATCGACGAGCGTCCAGCGGTAGGCGGTGACGGGGTGGTCGCCGGCGGCCGAGGCGCGCAGCGGCACGCGGGTCAGCGGCGCCACCGTCACGTCGCTCGGGCACGTCGCCGTCGGGCCCGTCGCGTGAAGCTGCACCGACAACGAGCACGACACCTCGGCGCCGGCGCCCGCGTCACCCGGCGCAGGCACCGCGACGCGCACCGTGTAGTCGCCCTCGCGGTCCGCGGTGAAATTCGCCGTCTCGCCTCCGTCGCTGCGCAGCGTCGGCGACGAACCGGTCACGGCGTCGGCCACGCTCCAGCGCACGTGCCCACGAAGGCTGCGAGGCACTCCGGCGACGAGCAACGTGTCGCGCGATGGGCGCCCGGTGAACGCGCCGCCGGTGCAGTACAGCGCGTCGGGGCTCCAGGGGTCGTCGTCGAGCGCCGATCGCGCGCCGCACGCTGCGAGCAGCGCGGCGCACGCGACGCCACGCCTCACACCTCGTGGACCTCGACCACGATGGTGGTGATGTTGTCCTTGCCGCCGCGGCCGTTGGCGAGGTCGATGAGCTGCAGCGTGCACTGGTCCGCCGGGAGCTGGAGCATCGGGAGGATCTCCTCGGGGTCGTCGACGTAGCCGTGCAGCCCGTCGCTGCAGAGCATGAAGCGATCGCCGGGGAGCGTCTCGACGACGCGCGTGTCGACCTCGACGTACTCGTGGCTGCCCACGGCGCGGGTGATCACGTTGCGGTGCGGCGCGTAGCGGGCCTCTTCCGGCGTCAGCATGCCCTCGCGGATCTGCGCCGCGATGAGCGTGTGGTCGTCGGTGATCTGCGCGATCTGGCCGTCGCGCGCGAGGTAGATGCGGCTGTCGCCGACCTGCCCGATGATCGCCACGCGCCCGAGGAGCATCAGCACCGACGCCGTCGTGCCCATGCCCGACTTCGTCTCGTCGAACTCGGCCATCGAGTGGATCAGGTACGTCGCCGCCTGGATCGCCCCGCGGATGATGTTCTCTGCGACGCCCTGCTGGTCGACGTCGTACGGATCGGTGAGGAGCGACTCCACCTTGGGGCGCTCGCGGCGCACCCATCCGCGGATGTTGTAGACGGCCTCCTCGCTCGCGACCTCGCCGGCCGCGTGGCCGCCGAGGCCATCGGCGACGACGTACAGGCCGAGCGAGTCGTCGATGAGGTAGGCGTCTTCGTTGTGCTTGCGCACACGCCCGATGTCGGTCCGTCCGTTGGAG
>CAIMWA010000048.1 GCA_903845045.1 uncultured delta proteobacterium
CTGCGCCGTGGCCGTGATGGCCTGGTGCTGGATCTCGACGTCGATGATGCGGATGCGCCCCTCGACCTCGGCGCGGTCCGGGGCGTCGGGCACGGCGTCGAGGTAGCGCTGGAGGGCGTTGCGGGCTTCGTCCCAGCGGTGCAGGCGCTCGTAGGTGGTGCCGACGTTGTAGAGGAGCTGCGGCCGCCGCGAGAGCACGTAGGCGCGTTCGAACTCCGTCACGGCGGTGGCGTAGTCGCCGCGGGAGAACGCCTCGCGCCCGGTGGAGAAGCGCGTGCGGGCCTCGGCGTCGCGGGTCGCGTCGAGGGGCTGTGCGCTCACCGCGGCCGGCGCGAGGACGAGCGCGGCGCAGACCGCGGCGCGGCGCAACGAGGAGGTCATGGCGTGCGCTGCGCGAGGCGCGCGGCGAGGCGCTGCCGCACGGGCTCCGGGAGGAACGGAGTCACATCGCCGCCGAAGGTCGCGACCTCCTTCACGAGCGACGAGCTCACATAAAAATACTCTTGCGCGGTCATGAGGAACACCGTCTCGACGGTCGGCGCGAGGTGGTGGTTCATGCACGCCATCTGGAACTCGTACTCGAAGTCGCCGACGGCGCGCAGCCCGCGCACGATGGCGGTGGCCCCGCGCTGCCGGGCGTAGTCGACGAGGAGCCCGTCGATGCGCTCGACCTCGACGCGCGGGTCGTCGCGGAGCACCTCGCGCAGCAGCTCGACGCGCTCCTCGGGGGTGAACAGGGCGTTCTTGCGGACGTTGCCCGCCACGGCCACGACGAGGTGGTCGAAGAGCGCCGACGCGCGGCGGATGATGTCGACGTGGCCGCAGGTCGGCGGGTCGAAGGACCCGGCGTAGACCGCCGTGCGGCCCTGCGACGTCGCGGTGATCTCGGGCTGCGCGGCGGGGGCCACGCGCTCGTAGAGCGTCACCGCGGTGTCGCCGTACTCGCGCTGGTCGACGCGGGCGCAGAGGTCGCCGGCGGAAGCAGGGAGCTGCAGCGCGGCGCGGGACGAGTGCTCGACGACGACGAGCCCGCCCGGCGCCACGAGGTCGCGCTCGGCGAGGATGGCGAGGGCGTCGACCTCGAGTTCCTGGCCGTAGGGCGGGTCCATGAAGACGAGGTCGAAGGGCTCGGACATCTTTCGCAGCGCGTTGCGAACGCGGGTGCAGTGCACGGCGAAGCGCTCGCGCGGGCACTCGACGGTCTGCAGGTTCGTGCTGACGGTCTGGCAGAGCCCGCGGTCGGCCTCGATGAAGGTCGCGTGGACTGCGCCGCGCGAGAGCGCCTCGACGCCGAGGGCTCCGGTGCCGGCGAAGAGGTCGAGCACGCGGGCGCCCTGCACGCGCCCTCCCAGCACGTTGAACACGGCCTCGCGCACGCCGTCCGTCGTGGGACGGGCGGTGGCACCGCGAGGGGGACCGAGCAGCCTGCGGCCGCCCCAAGTTCCGCCGATGACGCGCAAGGGCGCAGGCCTCCGCGGTCGTATCAGAAGGTGTAGCCGAGGGACACGCCGCTCGTGGCGCCGAGCCACGGCGAGACGTGGAACCTCGAAAGCGCGTGCGCGGGCTGCGCCGCGGGGGCGGACTCGGTGGTGGCGCGCGGACGATCGAGGACGACCATCACCGCGCCGGCGGCCGCGAGCACCGCGCCGCCGATGCCGAGGCCGAGGCCGAGGGCGCGGGCGGAGCTGTTCGACGCGCAGAGGTCGCGCACCTGCTGGGCATCGCTGCCCGAGGCGCCGGAGGCCTGGTTGCACACGTCGCTCGCGCTGAGCGTGCGGGTGTAATTCACGTTCGCCTGGAAGCGCGCCCAGGCGCCGTAGGGATCCGCCGACGTCGGCGTCGCATCGGACGCGCCGCCGGACTGCCCCGACGACACGATGGCCTCGACGATGCCGACGATGGCGAGGGCGCCGCCGACGCCGAGGGCGCCGAAGCCGATGTAGCGGAGCACCGGCGTGCGCGGGGGCGGCGGGCGCTCGATGATGACCTGCTGCACCTGCAGCGCCGGGAAGCCCGGGTTCGTCGCGACGACGGTGGGGCCCGACGGCGTGGGCGCGGCGACGTCGGCGGTGCGGATCTCGCCGACGGCGGCGACGGCGAAGTCGCGCAGCGCGCTCTCGTTGTTCGCCTGCGCGCGGGTGAGCACGCGGGCGACGCGGTGCACCTCGCGGCGCGAGCCCTCGTCCCAGAGGCTGATCTCGACGTTGACCGACGCGTTGCGGCCGCGGCCGATGCGCGTGACCGAGCCGTAGATGACCTTCGGCGCGTGGATGTCGGCGGCGACGGCGTGGAGGCAGTCCGGGCCCGTGGACGCACAGCCCGCGACGGCCATCTCCTGCTCCATCGCGGGGGAGTTGTCGGGCACCTCGTAGCCGGCGCCGCGCGCGGCGAGGCGGAGCTGCGCGCTGAGCGCCGCGGCGACGTCGTCGTCACCGTCGGGGGCGCGGAACCCGAGAACGTGCGCTTCGCCACGGCCCGCGGGCGTCTGTGCGAGCGCAGCGGTCGAGGCGAGGCTGACTCCGAGGGCGAGGCCGACACCGAGGCGAAGGGACGGACGCATGCGGTTCTCCTTGGGGCGCGTCCGGGCCTCTGCCCGCCACGCAACGGACGGATCATAGAGGAGCGTCCACCCGGAACGGAAGCGATTCCGCACGCCGTGGTTGACGGGGGGCGGCCCCATCGGGGAGAGAGCCCTCGGCAGGCCTGGACGATGAGCGAACCCTGGACCATCGGCCGCGTGGCGACGTGGACCGCCCGCGACCTGGCCTCCCGCGGCCTCGAGAGCCCGCGCTTCGAGGCCGAGCTGATGGTCGCGCACGCCCTGGGGCTGCGCCGCATCGACATCTACCTTCGCATGGAGCAGCCGCTCGACGACGCCGAGCTCGCGCGCATCCGCGGGCTCGTGGAGCGCCGACGCCGCCGCGAGCCCATGGCGTACATCCTCGGGACGCGGGAGTTCTATCGCCGGTCGTTCACCACCGACGCGCGGGCGCTCGTTCCGCGGCCCGAGACCGAGCAGGTGGTCGACGAGGTGCTCGACGCGCTGCGCCTCTCCGGAGACGGCGTGCGCCGCGTGCTCGACATCGGCACGGGCACCGGAGCCATCGCCGTCACCGTCGCCCTCGAGCGCCCCGACACCCGCGTCGACGCCGTGGACCTGAGCCCCGCGGCGCTGTCCTTGGCCAGCGAGAACGTCGTACGGCTCGGAGCGACCGACCAGGTGCGCCTCGCCGAGGGGCGCTACTTCGAGCCCTTCGCGGGCGAGCGCTACGACGTCGTGGTGAGCAACCCGCCGTACATTCCGAGCGCGGAGTGCCCGACGCTCATGCCCGAGGTGTCGACCTGGGAGCCGCGCATGGCCCTCGACGGCGGCGCCGACGGGCTCGACCCGCTGCGCGAGATCGCCCGTGGAGCTCTCGTCGCCTTGGTGCCCGGCGGATCCCTCGTCGTCGAGCTCGGCCACGACCAGGGCCCCGCGGCGCGACGCATCGCCGAGGAGGCCGGACTCCGCGACGTGCGCGTGCTGCGCGACCCCGCCCGCTTCGATCGGGTCCTTCGCGCCACCGCACCCTGAGCCGGCACCGACGCGGTGCACGGCACGGGTGACGTGTGACGTCCGTACGTGCAAAGTGACAAGTGGCACTTGACGCACGACACCTCGATCTCGTACGACGGCGATGCTGGAGGTGCGGGCGATGATCGAGGGCGGCGCGTGGCGGAGCCGGGCGGAGCGGTGGGTGCGCGATGCGCGGACCGTGTGGGACGGCCTCGCGGGACGTCCGCCGGCGCCGTTCACGGTGCGTGACGGGCAGGGCTGGCAGCGCGCGGCGGTGCCGGCCCCGGTGGCGGTGCCGGGATCGCGGCGCATGCGGGTGGTCAGAGTGCAGCGCGAGACCCCCGATGCAGTGTCGCTGACGTTGCGGGACGTCGCCGGGCGCGCGACGCCGTACCGCGCCGGGCAGTTCTTCACGCTGGTGGTGCGCGACCGCGGCGAGGTGCTGCGCCGCGCCTACTCGGCGTCGCTGCCGCCGGATCGCGCCGTGGAAGGCGTACGGGTCACGGTCAAGCGCGTGGCGGGAGGCCGGGTGAGCGGGCTCCTCGTCGATGGCGCGCGGGCCGGGGACGAGATCGACGTGCTCGGTCCGTCGGGGAGCTTCGTGGTCGACGCGGTGCCGCCGGAGCTGGTGTTGATCGCCGGCGGCTCGGGGCTCACGCCGCTCCGCGCCGTCGCCGAGGACGTGCTGCTCCGCGACACGGCGGTGCACGTCGCCATGGTGGTCGGCAACCGCCGCGAGGAGGATGTTCTCTTCGTTTCGGAGATCGCCGGGCTCGTCGCGGCCTTCGGCGCGCGGCTGCGGGTGCTGCACGTGCTCGCGGAGCCGCCGGAGGGGTGGCGCGGCGGCGTCGGCCTGCTCGACGCACCGACGACGCGGGCGGCGCTGGAGCGGTTGGGCGTGGCTCCCTCGGCGGAGTTCCGGGTGTGCGGCCCCGAGGCGATGATGGATGCGGTGCGGACCGCGCTCGGCGAGCACGGCGTGGCCGCCGAGCGGATCCGTGAGGAGCGGTTCTCCGGCGCGGTGGCGGCGTCGCCGTCGGCGCGTTCCGACGTGGCTGTGACGGTGCGGGTGCGCGGCGTGGAGCACGCCGTCGTGAACCGTCGCGACGAGAGCCTGCTCGAGTCGGCGCTGGCCGCGGGTGTCACGATGCCGTTTTCATGCACGCTCGGCGGGTGCGGGGCGTGTCGCGTGAAGCTCCGCGAGGGCGCCGTCGCGATGGACGAGCCCAACTGCCTCTCGCCGTTGGAGCGGACGGACGGTTGGGTGCTGACCTGCGTGGGCCATGCGGTGGCTCCGACGGTCGTCGAGGTGCCGTGATGCTGCACGGCGCGGGCGATGCCGGCGGGGGCGGCGACGGGCCCGTCGACCGCACCAGATACCCGTATCGCATGAAGGACCTCTGCGAGAAGACGGGCCTCCCGCGGCAGGTGGTGCACTTCTACATTCAACAAGGGCTCGTGCCCGAGGGCTTCAAGACGAGCCGCAACATGGGATGGTACGGCGACGAGCACGTCGAGCGCATCCGTCTGGTGCGGCAGCTCCAGCACGAGCGGTTCCTTCCGTTGAAGGCCATTCGGGCGATGCTCGAGCAGCGCGACGAGGTGTTCTCGCCGGCGCAGCGGGTGCTCCTCGGCGAGGTGAAGACGCTGCTCCGCGGACGCAGCGTGGTGCCTTCGGGGGACCGTCCGGACACCGTCACCGTCGAGGAGCTGTGCGCTCGGGCGGGGGTCACGGCGCGCGACTTCGATGATCTCCTGGCGCTGGGTCTCTTCGCGGTGTCGACCACCGGCGGGCGCGAGGTCATCGCCCGCGACGACGCGTGGATCGTCGAGTTCTGGGGAGAGATGCAGTCCTTGGGCTTCACCCGCGAGCGGGGCTTCTCGCCGGCGGACATCGCGATCTACGACGATGCGATCACGCGTCTCTTCGACCGGCAGGCGCGGGTGCTCGCCGGACGCATCGCGCAGATGCCCGTCCCCGACGCGGCGCGGATGCTCGAGCACGCGCTCCCCATGGTGGGAACGCTGCTCGCACGGCTCCATCTGGCGAAGGCGCGGAACTTCTTTGCGGCCATGGGCTGAGGGCCCGGAACGAGGTACGGCGATGCAATTCCAAGAGCGTTTGGTGAGTCTCCTCCCGGGTCGCATGCGCAACCAGGTGGCGGAGTGGTTCGAGGCTGCGGAGCTTCTTGGCGAGATGCGCGACCCCAAGGTGCTGGCGGCCATCGGTCCCGCGGGCGTGCGCGGGCTGCTGCTCCACCGCGGAAAGCAGGGCGTTCCATCGCAGATGCCCGCGTCGCACACCGCGCACTTCGACTGGACCTATCCCCACGACCAGGCCGAGATGGCGGACCTCTACCGCCGCGCCAAGGAGGGCCAGTGGGACGGGGACACGCTGCCGTGGAGCGTCTCCGTGGACCCGTACGACCCCGAGGTGCCCCTGATTCCAGAGTACTTCATGGACTTCGACAAGCTCGAGGGCATGGGCGCGCGCCTCACGTCGCACGAGAAGCTCGCGCTTCGGCACTCGCTGTGTGCGTGGATGCTGAGCCAGTTCCTGCATGGCGAGCAGGGCGCGCTCTTCGCGGCGGCGCAGGTCACCGAGGCGGTGCAGTTCTTCGACGGCAAGATGTACGGCAGCACGCAGGTGATGGACGAGGGCCGCCACGTCGAGGTCTTCAATCGGTACATCGATACGAAGCTGAACAAGCTCTATCAGATCAACGACAACCTCTACGTCGTCATCGACTCCTTGATGACCGACGGCCGCTGGGACATGAAGTTCCTGGGCATGCAGATCATGGTGGAGGGGCTCGCGCTGGGGGCCTTCGGCGTGCTCCACAAGATGACCTCGGAGCCGCTGCTGAAGGAGCTGCTGAAGAACGTGATCCGCGACGAGTCGCGGCACGTGCACTACGGCGTCGTGGCGCTTCGCGAGCACTTTCGCAACCACATCTCCGAGCGTGAGCGCCGCGAGCGGGAGGACTGGGCCTTCGAGGTGGCGCTGCTCATGCGCAACCGGTTCACGGCCTTCGAGGTGTACGACGAGTGGTTCGCGCACCGCCTCACGCGCGGCCAATGGCGCGACCTCGTCATGAACTCGCCGGGCATGGCGGCGTTCCGGGACGTGATGTTCCGGCGCATGGTTCCCAACCTGCGCGAGATCGGTCTGATGTCGCCGCGCATCGTGCCGCACTACGAGCGAGCGGGCCTCATGCGCTACTACGACGGCGCTGCGGCGGACAAGCTCAGCGCCGAGCAGCTCCTCTCCGACGTGAGCTGAGCGTCGCGGGCCCGGGACCGTCCACCCCCGGACACACCCGGTGGGTCACGGCGTTCACGGCGCGACGCCGTTGTCATGGGGCGCCGTGCCCGCAACTTCGCCTCCTACGCGAAATCTTCGTGGAACCTTCGGGCAACTCGGACGTCCGAGGGAATGGCCCGGATGTTGAAGCGTTGTTCGTGTGTCGGAGAGCCCAGGGAGGTCGGTCATGCGTCGCAAGTCGGTCCACACGGTTCGGATGGTGCTTGGTCTGGTCGCGGTGTCGCTGTCGATGCTCGGTGCGATGCGTGGGCAGGACGCGCCGAATCCGCACGCGGCGCAGTCGGCGCCGGTGGCGACGTCGCACGGCTGAGTTCGCGGTGCGGGCGGGATCGTTGACAGTGCGCGCGAGGGCGTGGCACAGCCCCGGCGCGTTTCCGCCCCCGTAGCTCAGTGGATAGAGCAGCGGCTTCCTAAGCCGTTGGTCGGCAGTTCGACTCTGCCCGGGGGTACCGAAGACACGAGCCGACGCGTACCCTCCGACCTGTGACCCGCCACGCAGCGGACCCACCCCATGGAGCGCGAACGCACCGAGCCCGTCGACCTCTGTGACGCC
>CAIMWA010000049.1 GCA_903845045.1 uncultured delta proteobacterium
CCCAAGCCGCTACTATGTAGTTGGGCGACATAACGGCGAATGTGGTGACTTTTCAGATCTGCCAAAGGCGCATTGGCGGCGAGCTCAAATAGTCGACGGATATCTTGCTCACCCTCAGCGACAGCCCGCACGACGGCGGGTCGGCGCGCACCCATCGGAGCGTCGCCTCGTGCAGCACGACGTCTCGCGGCGGAACCTCGACGACCTCGCCGCGGCGCGCGCGGGCATGGAGCGGCACCCCGTCGACCTTGATCGCGCTCACGGCCGGGGGCACCTGGCGCAGCGGTCCCGTCATCGCCGCCAGCGCCGACGCGACCTCGGCCTCGCCGGGCGGCGGAGCCCCGTCGGGCGCGCGGGCGGTGACGATCCCCTCGGCGTCGAGGGTGTCGGTCTCGGCGCCGAAGAGCACCTCGGCGTCGTATTCCTTGTCGTCGCCGGACAGGTGCGCGCTCAGCTTCGTCGCCTCGCCCGCCATCACGACGAGCAGCCCCGTCGCCATGGGGTCGAGGGTGCCGGCGTGCCCGACGCTGCGCTGGCCCAAGGCGCGGCGCACCGAGGCCACGACGTCGTGCGAGGTCGGCCCTCGCGGCTTGTCGATGCGCAGGACCCCGTCGACCCCGAGGGCCCCGGGCACCGCTCAGCCCTTGTCCGCCGGCTCGCGCGGCGCGACGAGGAGCTCGTCGGCCACCTCTCGCAGCAGCGAGTCGAGGCGCACGGCGTCGTCGCGGCTCGCGTCGAGGGAGAAATGCAGCTCCGGCGCGTGCCGCAGCCCCAGCCGCGGCGCGAGCTTCGAGCGCAGCATCGCCGCGAGCTGTCCGAGGCGCTTCGTCGCAGCCTTGGCGCGGGCGCCGCCGTCGTCGCCGCCCATCATCACGAACCCCACCTGCGCCTGCGAGACGTCCTCGCTCACCCGCGTGGCGGTGATCACGACGCCGTCGACGCGCGGATCGCGGAGCTCTTGGGAGAGCATCTTCGCGAGCTCCTCGGTCACGCGCGCCGCGACGCGCGCCGCACGGTGCCCTGCCTCAGGCTTCTTCGCTGCCACCGAACTTCTCCTCCAGGCCCGCGGCGTCGTCCATCGGCGACGACCCCGGCAGAACCTCGTCGGCCGCGTAGGACGTGATCGACACCTCGCGGCCCGACACCACCGCGGCGCCCGCCACCGCCGACGCCACCGCCGAGGTCACCTTGTCGAGGACCTCTTGCACGTGGGTCCGCTCCGTCGACACGACGGACACGGCGAGCGTGGCAACCTGCCAGCGCTCGTTGTCGCCGACCTCGGCGACGGAGACGTTGTACCGCGCGCGTACGCGGTCGGTGACGCGGCGCACGACGGCGCGACGGTCCTTGAGCGAGTGCGACGCCGGGAGATGGAGACGCAATCGCAGCAGACCGACGACCATCACGCCCTCATTCCGCGCGCCAGAGCACGCGAAGGCCGCCCTCGCACTCGACGGCCGCCTTGAGGGCGTCGCGGAGCGCGCGGAGCATCACGGCCGCGAGCAGCTCGGGCTGCGCCTCGCGCTCCTCGTCCGACGGCTCGCGCTTGGCGCTGAGGACCTCGAGCACCGACGCAGCGTCGACCTTGCGACGCTGCTTGAGCTCGAACTCCTCGGCGACGACCCGCGCGATGTACGCGGCGGCCGCGGGGCGCCGGTTCTTGCGGAGCACGTTGGACACGCGGATCGCCATCTTGCGACAGCGCACCGGCGAGAAGCGCCCCGAGCGCGGACCCCGGGCGGTCCACTCCCATGGACGCCCGGAGACCTCGCTCACTGCCGCCATCACGGCCTCGAAAGGGTCGCGACCCTCCCAGGCGAACTCCCAGGCGCCGGGCAGCTCGTCGCCGTCCTCGTCGAGGATCTGGAACCGCGTCGTTCCCGACATACGAACCTGCATCGCCACGCTCCCCTATGCACCACGCGCCATGACGAACCGTCAGAGCCGCGCAGCGACCTCCTCGAGTTCGTACGCCTCGATGATGTCGCCAGGCTTGATGTCAGGGCTGTTGTCGAGCGCGATGCCGCACTCGAAGCCCTGCGTGACCTCCTTGACGTCCTCCTTGATGCGGCGGAGCGAGCCGAGCTTGCCCTCCCACTTCACGGCTCCGTCACGGACCAGGCGAGCGAGCGCGTTGCGCTTGATTGCACCGTCGGTGACCATGCAGCCAGCGACGACGCCGGTCTTCGTGATGTTGAAGACCTGCCGCACCTCGGCCTTGCCGAGGTCCTTCTTCACGAGGGTCGGCTTGAGCTGGCCCAGCATGAGGGCCTTCACGTCGTCCACGGCCTCGTAGATGATCGAGTAGAAGCGCAGCGCGACGCGCGCCTCCTCGGCGGCCGCCTGGGCCTTGCCCGCCGGGCGGACGTTGAAGCCGATGATCACGGCGCTCGACGCCGACGCGAGCTGCACGTCGGTCTCGGTGATGGCGCCGACCGCGCCATGGATCACGGAAACCCGCACCTTCTCGGTGCTGAGCGAGGTGAGCGCCTTGCGGAGGCCTTCGACGGCGCCCTGGGCGTCGCCCTTGACCACCACGTTGATGTTGATCTGCTGCGAGTCGCTGAGCGCCGCGGCCACCATCGCCGCCGCGTCCATGCGCGACTCCATGGGCTTCTTGAAGGCCGCCTTGACCTGCTCCGCGACCTCCTGCGCCTTGCGCAGGTCGACGGCCACGTGGAGCTTGTCGCCCGCCGACGGGACCTCGCCGAGGCCCACGATCTCGACCGGCGTGCTGGGGCCCGCCTTGTCGATCTGCTTGCCGCGGTCGTCGTACATGGCGCGGACGCGTCCGTACGTTCCGCCGACGAGCACCGCGTCGCCGTTGCGAAGGATGCCCTGCTGCACCAGCAGGCGCGCGATGGGGCCGCGGCCCTTGTCGAGCTTCGCCTCGAAGACGGTACCGACCGCCGGGCGCTTGGCGTCCGCCGTGAGGTCGAGGATCTCGGCCTGCAGCGCGAGCTTCTCGAGGAGCTCCTCGATGCCCAGGCGCGACTTCGCGCTGACCTTCACCATCTGCACGAGGCCGCCGAACTGCTCCGGGATGACGTCGTGCTGCATGAGCTGGTTGATGACGCGCTCGGGGTTCGCGTCGGGCTTGTCCATCTTGTTGATGGCCACGACCAGCGGAACGCCCGCCGCCTTGGCGTGCGAGATGGCCTCGATGGTCGTCGGCATGACGCCGTCGTCGGCCGCCACCACGAGCACCGCGACGTCGGTGAGCTGGGCGCCGCGGGCACGCAGCGCGGTGAACGCCTCGTGACCGGGGGTGTCGAAGAACACCACGGGACCCTTGGCGGTGCTCACGCGGTACGCGCGCACCTCCTGGGTGATGCCGCCGGCCTCGCCCTCGGCGACGCGCATCCCGAGGATGGCGTCGAGGAGCGTGGTCTTGCCGTGGTCGACGTGTCCCATGACCGTGACCACCGGAGCGCGCTGCACCGGCGTCGTCGGCTCGAAGGTCGGGAGCGCCGTCTTGATGATGTCGTCGACGTTGAGGGCGACGTCCTCGACGGAGTAGCCGAACTCGCTCGCGAGCAGCTTCGCCGTGTCGGAGTCGAGCGTCGAGTTGATGTTCTTCCCCTTGTCGCCCATCTGGATGAGCTTCAGGAGGACGTCCGTCGCCTTGAGGCTCATCCGGCGCGCGAGCTCCTGCAGGGAGATCTGCGCCTCGATCTTGATGACCTTCTTGTGCTGCGCCATCTCCGTGAGGGTCGGAGCCTTCACCGAAGCGCGCTGGAACCCGGGGATCATGGTCCCCGGACGCTTGCCGCCGATCATGGGACGGCCGCCCACGGTCGGGCGACGCGACGCACCGCCCACCGGCGGCTTGACCTCGACCCAGCCGCTCTTCGGCTTCAGCCCTCCGCCCATGGGCGGCGCCTGCGACGGGCGCGACGACTCGTAGATCACCGTGCGCGTGATTGGATCCCAACGGGCGATGCCGGTCTTGGCCTGCGCGGGGATGACCGGC
>CAIMWA010000050.1 GCA_903845045.1 uncultured delta proteobacterium
CCCGACGCGCGCACGTCGTCGAGGCTGTCGCGCCGGACCGCGCCCGGTGGCCCGGCGGTCATCCGATGCGATCCTCGCGGTGGCGGCGCGGACGGCACATCGATCCCATCATGCCCGGCATGGGCCCGGGGCTCCAGTGACGCGTTCGCGGCGAGGGTCTGCGGTCCCGACGACGCCCCGCGCGGGACCGGTCCTTCGCGCGGCGCCCGGGAGTCGCTGCGATCCGGCCACGCGTGCCTCGGCGTCGCCCGCGTGCGTCGCGCTGGTGTCGACGCTCTCCGCGGAGGTCTTCGCGCTGGAGGAGCTCGCGTCCGTCCATGACGTGTGCGTGACCGCAGGGAACACGAGCGTGACGAGCGACGCGACGTGCCTCTGCGCGATCAACGAACGCAGCCTGCGCGACTTCGCGGCGGCGGGGCAGCCGTTCGTGACCGACCCTGATCCGTCGGCGCCGTCCATGCACAACGCTCTCGCGCCCCATGGCACCACGCTGACCATCGTGGCGCGCGTGTGCGGTGCGCCGGGGAGCGACGCGGGGATCGATGGACCCTCGCCGCGGCGATCACCAGTAGTAGCGGAGGATCAGCGCACCCTGCGCGACGAGCTGCTTGGAGAGCCCGCCGGCGGTGCCGGGCGCCGTGAGCGACGCCTCGGGACCGAGCACGAGGTGCCGGCGTCCCGTGTAGAAGAAGCCTGCAGAGAAGTCGTGTGTGATGTCGCCGCCGCCGACGGGGATCGTCGCGCGCCAGACGCCGAGGATGCCGAAAGGAATCGGCGTGACGGCGTGCAGGTCGAAGCTGATGCCCGCGCCGGAGCTGAAGAACGCGTAGCTCGAGGGGTCTCCGTTGAACGACGCGAAGGCCTGCGTGTACCGCATCTCGCCGAAGACGCCGAGGCTGCGGTGCAGCGCCAGCGCCATCTGCCACGCCCCGCCCAACTGCAGCGCTTGCTCGTTCACGAGGAGGCCCGACGACGTGAGGCGCTGCTGGGCGACCGTCGCCGCCAGCGGGATCAACGGGATCACCCGGTACGCCGGCGCGTAGCTCGCGTCGAAGGCGAAGCCCATGCGCAGACGGTTGGCGAAGGGCAGGCTGAACGAAACGCCGGCGTCGGCCTCGGCGTTGACGCGCCCACCAGGGAACAGCGCCGACGCGAGGTCCACCCCGGAGAACACCGAGCCCGACGCGCCAAGGCGGATGGACACGTAGTCGGTGATCTTGATCGACGCATCGAAGCCCTGGCTCAGCGCCGCGAAGTTCGCAGTGAACGGCATGCCGTTGCTGTCGGTGACCGTCGCGCGCGCGTAGCCGAAGCCCGTGAGGCTTCCGAAGGAGGTGACGTTGAACGGCGTGCCGATGAGCTGCGTCGGGATGAACGTGTGGCCGCCCACGGTGCGGTCTCGCGTCTCGTTTGCCGTGATTGGCTCCTCCTGCGCGTGTGCGATGGACGGGATGCACGGCACGGCGACCAAGGCGGCGGCGGCGAGCAGCGGGCGGACGAGGCGCATGAGCGATGTCCCTTTCGAAGATGCGAGCTTCGGCGTGTCAAACAGTACACCAGGCAACCTCGGGCGTGATAGGTTCCGACACATGTTGCGCACGGCGGTGGCGAAGCGCTCCGGTCGTGGCGGCCCTCTACCTTCACCGGATCGCACCATGAAACCTCCCTCTCGCACCGCGCTCCGCCTCGCCGCCACTTCCGCCATCGCCGCCTGCATTGGGTCCCCGGCCTTGGCGCATGCGCACGACGCGTTCTACGTCGAGGCCGAGGGCGGCGCCGCACTGCAGCTCACGGCGCCGCAGTCGACCCGCTACACCGCGGGCGGCTTCGTCGCCGGGCGCCTGGGGCTTCTGTTCATTGGACCAGTGGGCTTTCACCTGCACGCGCAGTATGCGAACTGGCCTGCGGCGTCGGGGCAGACCGTCGGACCGGGCACGCTGACGGTGCTCGGCGCGGGCTTCCGCATCGCGCCCGAACTCTCGCCGCGCCTCGGTCGCATCCGCATCGACTTCGAAGGGGGCTACGGGCTCACCGGTGACCAGTCCGCGAACCGACTAGTGGTCGGCGCGGGCCTCGGCTGGCTCATCCCCGTCGCGCGCTTCCTCGCCATCGGACCGTACGTCCGCTATCAACAGATGGTCGGCATCGAGGGAGACGGCAACGACGCGCGGATGCTCACCGTCGGTCTGTCCATTGGTCTTCCCGGGCACCCCGAAGCACCGCCTCCCCCGCCGCCGCCGCCCCCGCCGCCGCCCCCGCGGCCCGTGTTCGTCGCACCGCCGCCGCCTCCCCCGGCCCCGCCGGTTCCGGCGGACGCCGACGCCGACGGCGTGCTCGACACCGTCGATCAGTGCCCCCTCGATCCCGCGGGCGCGCACCCCGATGCGCATCGCCTGGGATGCCCCGCCGCGGAGGCCCCGCCGGCACCGCCTCCGCCGCCTCCTCCGCCCGCGCCAGCGCCAGCGCCCGCGCCGCCCGCGCAGGTCGTCAACGGACGCATCGAGATCAACGACTCGATCTATTTCGACACCAACCGGGCGACGATCCAGGCGCGGTCCTACGGGGTCCTCGACGCCGTGGCACGGGTGATGACGGAGCACGCGGAGATCGTGCGCATCCGCGTCGAAGGGCACACCGACAACGTCGGCAGCCCGCGGCGCAACCTTCGCCTCTCGACGGACCGCGCGGCCTCGGTGCTCGGCTACCTCAACGCCCACGGCATCGCAGCGACGCGGCTCACCTCCGCCGGCTTCGGCGCCACGCGCCCGGCGGTGCAAGGCAACACCGAAGAGGCGCGCGCGCACAACCGTCGCGTCGAGTTCATCATCGTCGAAGGCCCCGGGGCGGCGACGCCCGCTGCGGTGCCGCCTGCGGCCGAGGGTCGCCACGGCCACCACGGCGGTGGAGGCCACGGCGGCCACGGGCATCACGGTCACTGAAGAGGCGCGGTCTCCCGGCGCCGCTCGGCGCGGGGAGGCCTGCGAAGGACGGGTCCGTCAGCGCGCGCCGACGACGACGGCGTGGCCGACGGGAACGCCGTGCAGGAGCACCGGCGCATCGCTCATGCGCAGCGGCGCGGCGACGGGCTCGGGGCGGCCGAAGCGGTACGGAAGCTCGGCGTGGAATCCCATGTGGGAGGTGTGCGCGTCGGCGACGAGGACGAGGTCGCCCGCCGGCGGCGTGCCGAAGGCCACGGTGAAGAGCACGTCGCGCGCGGTGCCCGGCGTCGACGGCGGAAGGGTCATGTGCGCGTCGCCGGCCACGAGCCGCGCGCCCGACGGGACACGGACGTCGACGGCGAGCGGCGCGTCGATCCACCCGTGGTAGTCGATGTGGGCGATGAGGGTGACGGTGCCCGCGATCGGGAACACCGGCGCGACCGGCGTGCGGGTGACGCCGCGTTCGCCGCCGGCGACGTCGGCGACGCGCCACGTGACGCCGATCACGGGACCGGGACCCGCGTGCTCCGGTGCGGCCTCGACGGACGGCGGGGGCTGCGACGCGACGGGCCGCACCGACGATGGAGCGGGGCGCGCGCAGGAGGCGACGACGACGGTGGCGAAGGCGAAGGGGCGGAGAGTCGAGCGCATAATCGCAGCGTTCCTCAGCGGCAGAGCGGCATCGCCGCGTCGTAGGGCTAGACCCTCGGGAACCCGTTGTCCGCGACGATGCGGGCGCGCGGGTAGCTCGCGCAGTCGAGGGCCGAGAGCCAGTCTGCGCTGAACGGGGCCGGAGC
>CAIMWA010000051.1 GCA_903845045.1 uncultured delta proteobacterium
GCACCGTCGGGATGCCCCTGCCCGGCGTGACCGTGCGCAGCGCCGACGACGGCGAGATCCTCGTGCAGGGCCCCAACGTGTTCCTCGGCTACTTCAAGGACGCGGCGGCGACGGCGGCGACGCTCGACGACGGGTGGCTGCGCTCCGGCGACCTCGGCGAGCTCGACGAGGCGGGCTACCTGAAGATCACCGGTCGCAAGAAGGAGATCCTCATCACCTCCGGCGGCAAGAACATCACGCCGAAGAACATCGAGGAGGACCTCAAGCGCCACGACCTCGTCGGCGAGGCGGTGCTCATCGGCGACCGCCGCCCCTACCTCACCGCGCTGCTCGTGCTGCGTCCCGAGGGACTCGCGCGGTGGGCCGCGGTGCACCATCGCGATCCGCAGTCGCTCGCCGCCACGGCGCACGACGACGCGGCGGTGCGCGCCGAGGTGCAGCGCGCCGTCGACGACGTGAACGCCCGCGTCGCCAAGGTCGAGACCGTCAAGCGCTTCACGCTGCTCCCGCGCCCCCTCGACCAGGAGCACGGCGAGCTCACGCCGACGCTCAAGATCAAGCGCGCCGTCGTCGCGCGCGTGTGGAGCGACGCCATCGAGGCCATGTACGCCGCGGAGTGAGGGCGGGTACACCTCGGTGTACCTCCGGGTACACCCAGGCGTACCCGGAGAGGCGCTCGCGTGCACTTTCCTCGCGCGCGCGCGGGCCGTAGGCTCGGCCGCCCATGAGCACCGCCGAGCGTCCCCTCGGACTGCACCTGCACGTCGTCGCGCACGGCTCGTCGCTGCGCTTCGCGCTGTGGTTCGAGCGCGCGGCGCCGCCCCGGGCCTTCGCGGAGTTCAAGGGCTTCGAGCGCGACGTGCCCTTCGCGCATCCTTTCGCCGTGAAGCACGCGGCCGCTCCGGACTGGCTGCCGTCGTCCTTCGAGCGCTGCGAGTGCCTCGTGCCCCTCGAGCGCCTGGGCACGTACCTGCCCGTGCCGTTGCCGGGCCTCATCGCCGCGTGGGACCTCGCGCACTTTCGCGTCGCAGGCCGCGCGACGAACCGCACGACGTACCGCGTGCCGGCGTGGCTCGTGCCGCCGGACCTCATGCTCGGCCCGCTGCGCACGCTGCTCCATCGATGGACGGCACGGCACGGCGCGGGCTTCGTGACGCCCGACGCGGCGACGGTGCTCGACGTGCTCGAGACGATGCGCGCGCGCCTCGCCGAAGGACCGCTGCTCCCCACGCGGCGCCCCGCGAGCGGTCCTCTCGGGGCCGTCGCATGGGTTCCGCCGATCAGCTACGCGGAGCTGCATCGCTTCGACGCGCGGCTGCGCGGCGGGCACCTTCCGGCGGCCGTGGCGCCGGCCAAGCCCGACGTGCTCTTCCGAACCCCGCCGACCTGGGCCGACGCGAAGGTGCCGCGGCGCCTCGGCCACCTGCTCATCGAGGCCTTCGACGGAGCCGCGCGGCGCGGCGGTGCGGTGCCCGCTGACGTGTCCGAGACCGCCCTGCGCGACGCCTTCGAGGGCGGCACCGCGGACGCCCTGCATGCCGACCATCGGAGCTGCCTCGGCCCGTCGAGCGCGCTCTTCACGGCGCCGGCGGTGCCGCGCGAGCATCTGCACGGGCGGCTGCAACCGAGCGGCGACGAGGGCGACGGTTGGGAGCTCGAGGCCGGGCTCCTCGGCAGCGCCGGTGCGTTCCTTCCGGTGGCGGCGATCGCGGCGGACCGGCGGCTGCGCGACGCCGCCATCGAGCACGAGGGCGCGGTCTGGCTCCACGCCGCGGAGGTGCTGTACCGCGACTGGAGCCTCGGCGCGGACCACGC
>CAIMWA010000052.1 GCA_903845045.1 uncultured delta proteobacterium
CCCCTCGGCGACGCCGGTCTCGGGGTCGCGGAACAACACGCCCTCGGCGGCCGTGCGCAGCGCCCGCGCGTCCCACCACCAGTCGTCGCGCGCGAGAGGGCCGGTGCGCCCCGCGCGAGAGCGGTCGTAGAGGTCGCGCAGCACCGCGAGGTCCCGCGCGGGCACGAACTCGGCGACGCCGGCCCGCAGCTCCGACGACGGAAACTGCGACGGCCGCGCGCGCAGCTGCTCCGAGCGCTCGCACAGCGCGTAGCCGAAGCGCCGGTAGTACGACGGGCGACACGCGTGGAGCAGCGACAGCGCCTCGCCACGAGCGCGCAGGCCGCCGAGGAGCTCCCGCATCATCGCTCCGGCCACGCCGCCGCGGCGGTGTTCGGGCAGCACGCTCACGGCGGCCACGCCCCACATCGTCACGTCGCGGCCCGCGAGGGCCATGGTGAGGCGCAGCGCGGTGGCGTTGCCGACGCGGTGGCCGTCGAGCTCGGCGACCACCGTCTCGCCGTCGCGCACGCCGGGGTGCTCGCGGAAATAGGCCTCCCAGCCCTCCTCGGTGCCCTCGCGAAAGGCGCGGTGGCTCGTGTGCGCGAGATAGGCAGACTCGCCGGCGGCGGCGCGACGCAACACCGGTGTCTTCGTGGCTCCCATGACCCGACGCTACACCGTTGCCTTGACAGGGGACCCCTCGGTCCCCGAGAGCTTCGCGCGCCGATGCGCTCCGCCCCCACCGCCCTCGCGGCCCTGCTCTTCGTGACGGGCACGCTCGCGCAGACGCGGCCCATGGAGTTCGCGCGGCCCTCGCCGACGCCCGCGCACGTCGCGCCGAACGGCATCGTCGCGTTCACCCGCGAGTTCGCCGCGCAGCGCGCGGACCAGCGGGTGGCGCTCGCATGGCTCGACCAGCTCAACTCCGGCGAGCCGCAGCTCCGCACGTCGCTGCTCGCCGTGAGCGCCGACGGATCCCTCGACCGCGTGCGTGCCGACCACGTCGTGACCACCAGCGTGCGCACGCCCGCCATCGCGTGGAACGGCGTGCGCGGGCTCCTCGCGTGGGTGGTGCCGCCACCCTCGACGGTGCCTCCGCGACCGGTGCCCGGCGCGCCGCCGACGGCTCCGACGACGGCGCCCACGGGCCCCGCGGCGCCGGGGCGTCGCTCCACGGCGGTGGGCCTTCCGCCGTCGACGGCGGACTCGCTCGGTCCCCGCGACCGCTCGGGCGGTGACATCGCGGTGCAGCGGCTCGACGCCGAGGGGAGACCCACCGGGCCGGTGCGCGTGGCGTTCCACGAGAACGCCCGGCTCACGCGGCTGTCGCTCGCGCTGACGGAGCAGGGCGCGGTGCTCGCGTGGACCGGCGCCCAGGTCACCGATGACGAGGTGCGCGGAGCCGTCCGCGTGATGCGTCTTCGCGACGACGGAGCGCCCGCGACGCCGATGGCCTTGAACGCGGGCTTCGTGGGCGAGACCGGTGCGGTGCTCTCGCTCGCGCCGATGCCCGACCACGTGCTCGCGCTGCGGCTCTCGGGTCGCGCGTGCGCCTCGGTGCCCGGCGCGTGGCCGACGCTGCGCACCGACGACGCCTCGGCGCGCGTCGAGACGGCGAACCGCACCTTGATGCCGCAGCAGCCGCTGCGCGAGGTGCCGGGCCCGGAGATCACCTGCGGTCCGTTGACGCTCTTCGAGGCGACGGTGGGCGTCGAAGGTCCCGTGGGGCCGCTCGCTGCCGTCGCGCCGCTGGCCTGGGACGCCGACCTTCGCGACGCCTACCTCGCCGCGCCGCCGGGTGCCGGAACGCCCGTCGACCTCACGCCGCGGGTGCGCCCGGCGCCGGATTTCGAGCCACGGCTCGTCGAGCTCCCGGTGGCTCCGCCGTTGCCGACGGCAGACGAGGCCTTCACCGCGCCGCGCGTCGCCGTCTCGAATGGAACGGCGACCGCGGCGGTGGATCGATCGGGGCACGCGTTGGTGCTGCGCACGGCGGGGCGCGCGCGGGTGCTGGCGACGAGCCCGGTGGGCTTCGCCGAGCTTCGCGTGCTCCCCGGCACGCCTTCGCTGCTGCTGTCACGCGAGGGCGTCTGGAGCGGACCGCTGCGGGCCTGGTCCTTCGACGCGCCGGAGGTGCCGACGGTGGAGCTTCCGCGGGCGTGGGTGATGGCGGCGCTGATTCCTCCGCCGCGGGCGCCCATCCCGCATCCGTACGTCTTCGACGAGCCCTTCGCGCGGCTGTGGGTACGGGCGCGCACCGCGCGAGCGGTGTTCATGCGCTTCGAGAACACCGCGGGCTCCATGGCCGCGCGCCCCGAGGCGCCGACGGACCCGCGCATGCCGCCGATCCTCGCGCAGCGGGCGCGGCTCATGATGCGCTGGCAGAACGCCTGCGGTGCCCTCGGCATGAGGGCTGCGCTGCTGGCGCGGCGCGGCGCGGGGCAGCCGGTGCTGCAAGGCGTGGAGTCGTTGTGCACGTTTCACCCCGACCTGCAGCTCGGGGTGCCCATCAACCAGGCGCTGTGACCGTGCGCCCTGCTTCGGAGCGCCGCCGATGAGCCTTCCGTGGATCACCCTGGACCGCGCCGAGACGCCCGACGGCGTGCTCGTGCTGCAGCGCCGCGGGGCGCGCGACCACCTCATCACGCACGACGGCCGCGTGCTCATGAACAGCATGACGCACGGCTCCGAGGCGGCGCTGGGAACCCTCGCCTGCCGCGGCCTCGAGAAGCGCGACGGGGCCCGGGTGCTCGTGGGCGGGCTGGGCATGGCGTTCACGCTGCGGGCGGTGCTCGACGCGCTGCCGCCGTCGGCGCAGGTCGTCGTCGCCGAGCGCAACCCCGTGGTGGCGGCGTGGTGCCGCGGTCCCCTCGCGGAGCTCACCGCGAAGGCCGTGGACGACGCGAGGGTGACGGTGCGCATCGCCGACTTCGCCGACGTGCTGCGCGACGCCGCCGCCGCGACGCAGCGCCTCGACGCCATCGTCATCGACCTCTACGTCGGACCCGACGGCGACACGCCGCACGGCGATCCGCTCTATGGGAGCGGGGCGTGTGCGCGCGCCTTCGCGGCGCTGCGTCCCGGCGGGGTCTTCGCGATCTGGGCCGAGGCCTTTCACGCGAGCTACGCGAAGCGCCTCGGCGCCGCGGGCTTCGACGTCGCCCACGAGCGTCCGGCCAAGGGCAACCGTCGCTTCGTGGTGTACCTCGCGACGAAGCCCGCACGGAACGACGCCAAGCCGGCATCGGCCGCTGCGCCGCGCCGCCGAAGCGGGCTATAGGGACGCCATGAGCGACCGCCGCGACGAACGCACCGCGCACCGACCGTTGCTGCGCCGGCCCCACGCCAAGCGCGCGCTCGTGAACGTCGGCGGCGTCGTCGAGACCGAGGGCGACGAGGCCCTCTGCGCGCGGCTGCGCGTGGCCCTCGAGGTGCGCCCCGGCGAGCGCGACGCGACGCTCACGCACCCGTTTCACGCCTACCCCGCGCGGCTGCACCCGGCGGTGGCGCGGGCGCTCGTGTCGTCGCTCGCGCTTCCGCCGGGCGCCTTGGTGCTCGACCCCTTCTGCGGTTCGGGCACGGTGCTCGTCGAGGCCCTCGCGGCGGGCTTCAACGCCCTCGGCCGGGACCTCTCGCCCTTCGCGGTGGAGCTCGCGCAGCTCAAGACCCGCGTCACCAACGCGCAGGATCGCCGGCGCATGGTGACCGCCGCGGCGAGCGTGGCCATGCGGGCGGAGCAGGGCGCGCGGCTCCATCGGCAGCTGCGGGTTCCGCGCGGCGAGCAGCGGTGGTTCCACCCGCACGCGCTGGCGGAGCTGTCGGCGCTGCGCACGGAGCTGCGCGAGACCAAGGGCTTCACCCTCGACGCGCTGCGCATGCTGTTCTCGTCGATCCTCGTGAAGGCGTCGCTGCAGGCCTCGGACTCGGACGCCCGCCGCGTGCGCAAGGACGTGCCGATCCGCGCGGCGATCCACTGGTTCGCGGACAAGGCGCGGGAGCTCGACGGGTGCCTTGCGGCGCTCGAGGCGGCGGTGCCCGAGGGCGTGCGGGCTCAGGTGAGCGCCGACGACGCGACGACCCTCGCCACCGTCGCCGACGCCTCGGTGGACGCCATCGTGACGTCGCCGCCATACGCGAACACCTACGACTACGTGCAGCATCACGAGCGGCGCTACCTCTGGCTCGGCCTCGACGCGCGGGCCATGCGGGAGCGCGAGCTCGGGTCGGCCCGATCCTTCGCGGAGAACCCGGAGATCGGGGTGTTTCGTTTCACCCGCGAGCTGTCGTCGGTGATGCGCGCGTTTGCGCGGGTGCTGCGCCCGGGGGGGCGTGCGGTGATCGTGATGGCCGACGGCGCCGCGGGGGACGTTCCGCTCTTCGCCGACGTGCTGCTCCGCGAGGCGGCGCAAGGAGCGGGGCTCAAGCTCGTCGCGCGCGCGTCGCAGCCGCGGGCGGTCTTCGACACCACCACCGCCCGCGCCTTCGGTGCGAAGCCGAAGCGCGAGCACGTCGTGGTGGTGGCGAAGCGCTAGGACTCAGCGGCCCTGGGGACCTTCGCCGCGCTCGGCGCGGTGCGCCTCCCAGTGGGCGTGGAGCTCCTCGGGGCTGAGCACGCCGTCGTGGTTCGTGTCGGCGCCGGCGAGGCGTGCGGCGAGGTGCGGCGGGAGCTCGCTCACCTCGATGCGTCCGTCGCCGTTGGTGTCGAGGTGCTGCAGGAACCCGCCGCGGCCGCCGTGCATCGGCGGACGAAGCAGCCCGCTCGCGCGCGCCTGCGCCATCTCGTCGCGGGTCACGCGGCCGTCGTGGTTGGCGTCGGCGGCCTGCAGGTGCTCCCAGCGGGGACCGGCCTCGGCCGCGGTGATGGCGCCGTCACCGTCGGTGTCGAGGCGGGCGAAGTGCTGCGCCTCCATGGCTGCGTGGTGCGCGGCGAGCTCCTCGGCGGAGAGCACGCCGTCGTGGTTCGTGTCCGCCGCGGCGAGGCGCTGCTGCATGAACGGCGGGAGCTCCGTCAGCTCCACGCGGCCGTCGTGGTTGGCGTCGAAGCGCGCCGTGAAGCGCGCCGGGTCCATGGGTCCGTGCGGACCGTGGCCCTCATGGCCCTCGTGGCCTTCGCAGGCGGGCGCGGCCGGTGCGTTGGGCGCGGCGTTCTGGGCCGAGGCGAGGCCTGCGGCGCCGATGCAGAGCGCCGCTGCGAGGCCGGCGACGAGGCGAGTGCGGAAAGCGTTCATAGGAACCTCCATGCGTTGTCGGGACATCCCCTTCGACGACGCCGGGGCCGGGCTCCCTACGGAGCGACGGACGATTCCCGCGCGGGTCAGCGCACGAGGTCGGCGGGGGTCCGCGGGATGAGCTTCGGCGTGTAGAAGTACGAGACCACGCCGACGATGTGCGCCCAGTGCGTGCCCGCGGTGACGCCGGTGATGGGCATCATCTCCTGCGTGAGCGCGACGGCGTTGGGCGCCGGGCTGATGGCGATCTCGCCGCGGCGATCGGGGGCGGCCGTGGCCGTCACGTCGTCGACCTGCACGAGGGTGCCGATGAGCTCCTGGTTGTGCGCGGCGAGGTCGGCGACGGTGACGTGGAGCGGGCCGCCCTGCGGCGCCACGCCGGCGCTCTTCACCGTCGGCCCGTTCACCTGCGGCAGGAACGCCCCGTTGGGGAACGGCTGCGCCGGCGTGCCGCACACGCCCGAGCAGTCGAACTCCTCGTAGACGCCGCCGGAGAGGTCGACGAGGTCGCCGACGCTGGGGCGGTACGCGAGCGGCGCGAAGACGGCGCGGTACGTCGAGATGCCGCACACGCGCGCGCTGCGGTCGTCGAGCAGCGGACACGGCGAGAAGCGGTTCGACGTGTCGCCGGCCGCGATCACCTGCTGCACGTACACCGTGCCCACGGCGCCGGCGCTGGTCTCGTCGTAGCCATCGAAGGCGATGACCTGCAGCGACCGCGCGTCGACGGTGACGCCGGCCGGAGCGCGCTGCGCAGGGTCCGCGGAGCGCAGCGACTGCAGCGACGTGGCGCCGTTGCCGAGCGGGCGGTTGCACGAGTGGTCGGGCTCGTCGCAGGTCGGGCTCGTGGGGATGCCGGTGCATCCGGAGAGCACCGCGAGGAGGGCAAACGGAGCGTTTCGGAGGCTTCGCACGGCGGCGCGGACCGTAGCAGCCCGCTCCGCCGCTGGGAAGCGCGGCACGTCAGTCGCGGCGGTACATGGTGACGACGCAGGCGCCGCCGAGACCGAGGTTGTGCTGCAGCGCGACGCGGGCGTCCGGCACCTGGCGCTTGTCGCACTGCCCGCGGAGCTGCCACACGAGCTCGGTGCACTGCGCGAGGCCCGTGGCGCCGAGGGGGTGGCCCTTGGAGAGCAGGCCGCCGGACGGGTTCACGACGTAGCGACCGCCGAAGGAGTTGTCGCCGGCCTCGATGAACTTCTCGGCCTCGCCCTCGCCGCAGAGGCCGAGGGCCTCGTAGGTGATGAGCTCGTTGGCCGTGAAGCAGTCGTGGAGCTCGACGACCTGCACGTCCTTCGGGCCGAGGCCCGACTGCGCGTAGACCTTGTCGGCCGCGGCGCGGGACATGTCGTAGCCGACCATCTTCATCATCGAGTCGCTGAACGACGACGCGAAGTCCGTCGCCATGGCCTGGCCCGCGATGTAGACGGGGTTCGCGATGCCCTTGCGCTTCGCGTAGTCGTCGGAGCACAGCACCGCCGCCGCGGCGCCGCAGGTCGGCGGGCAGCACTGGTAGCGCGTGAGCGGGTCGAAGACCTCCGGCGCCGCCATGATCTCGTCGAGCGTGAGCGTGTCGCCGAAGAGCGCGTAGGGGTTGCGGTTCGCGTGCTGCCGGGCCTTCCAGGAGATGCGCCCGAAGGTCTCCTTCTTGGTGCCATACCGCCATCGGTATTCACGGCCGGCGCCGCCGAACATCTGCGCCGCGAAGGGAGCCTGGTTCACGCCCTGGGCGTCGTTCATCACGCCCACGTGCTTGTCGAGGGGGTTCGTGCGGTCGTTCCACTTGGCCTGGAGAGCGCCCTTCTCCATCTGCTCGAAGCCGACGACGAGCACGCACTCGGCGAGGCCGCCCTCCACCGCCTGCCGCGCCAGCATGAGCGCCGACGAGCCCGTGGAGCAGTTGTTGTTCACGTTGAACACGGGGATGCCCGTGAGCCCGACCTCGTACACCGCGCGCTGGCCGCAGGTGCTGTCGCCGTACACGTAGCCCGCGTAGGCCTGCTCGACGTCCTCGTACGCGACGCCGGCGTCGGCCAGCGCGTCGCGCGCCGCCTTCGAGGCCATCACGTTGTACTCCTCGCTCGCGCCGGGCTTCTGGAACTTCACCATCCCGACACCGATCACGTTCACGCGCCGTCCCATGGGGTCTCTGCCTTTCTCGTTCGTCGTGTTGAGGCCTCGATGCGCCCGCGTCTCACTTCTTCAACAGATGCAGCCGGTGCGCGACGCTCACGTCGCCGTCCACCCGCAGCGCGCCGTGCTGGAACATCTTCCGCGCGTCGCCGGTGCCCGCCGCGAGGGACGCGAGGTCGTCGTCGGAGAGCGCGAGCCGCGACGTCGCCGCCGCGTTGCGCCCCGCCGTCACCGTCGCCGGCGTGACGGTGCCGTCGACCACCCAGTGGCCCTCGGGCGACGCCACGTCGAACTGCGCCAGCACGCCCCACTCGCCCGCCAGCGCAGGGTGCGCCGCGAACTTCGCCGCAAGGGCCTCGAAGATCGCCGGGGCCTTCGCCGGGCTCGACGCCGCGCCCGCCGCCGGTGCCGCCTCGGGCGCCTTCGCCGGGGCCGCCGCGGCCGCAGACTCCACCGCCTTGCGGTCGACCTTCGTGAGGAAGTCGAGCTTCTGCGATGCCATCACGTTTCCGGCGATCTTGAGCGCGCCGGACGTGAAGAGCTTCATGGCGTTGGCCTTGCCCTCGGTCATCGCCATGAAGTCCGCGTCGGTGAGCTCCAGCGTGCACTCGGGCTTCGCCGTCTCGCCGGCGCCGACCTTGTTCAGCTTGAGGTCCAGCGTCCACGAGGACGCGGGGTTCGTGAGCTTGAAGAGGTAGACCGTCGCCACCTTCGCGGCGATCTCGGGGTGCGCCGCGAGGTACCCGCCGATGGCCTCGAAGACCGCCGCGCTCGTGACCTTCGCCGGGGCCGACGCCGCCGCGGGTGCGCTCGCCGCCGCGGGCTTCGCCTTGGGCTGCTTCGACGGGACCTCGGTGTAGAACTCCACCGCGGCGTTGCTGATCACGACCTTGTCGCGCTCCTTCACCTTGGTGCGGAAGACGACGCGCGTGTCCGACTCCTTCCACATCTCGGTGACGAGGGTCTCGCCGGGGAACACGGTGTCGGCGAAGCGCACCTTGATGCTCTTGAAGCGCCGTCCGTCGCCGCCGCAGAACGCCTCGAGCACGTGCCGCCCGGAGAAGCCGAAGCTGCAGAGCCCGTGCAGGATGGGCTTGGCGTAGCCGAAGGCGCCCGCGAAGCCGGGGTCGGCGTGGAGCGGGTTCCAGTCGCCGGAGAGGCGGTAGAGCAGCGCCTGGTCCTCGCCGGTGCGCTCCTCGATGACGGCGTCGGGCGCGCGCTGCGGGGGCACGTTGAGCTCCACGCTCGGGCCGCGATCGCCGCCCCAGCCGCCGGCGCCGCGCACGAAGGTGCTCACCTCGTTGATGGCGAGGAGGTCGCCGTCCTCGTCGTAGCTCTTGGTCTCGTTGATGACGACGGCGCCCTTGCCCTTGTCGTAGATCGCCTTCACCCGCGTGCGGTGCGTGAGGGTCTGCTTCGTGGGCAGCGGGCGCAGCAGCTCGGTGTACTGCTCGCCGTGCAGGATGCGGTCGAGGCCGAAGTTCATGCCCGGCCCGCGCTCGCCCTTGCGACCCGCGTCCAAGATGCCGTTGACCACCGGCACCACGGCGTACGTCGGCAGCGCCTGGAAGCTCTCGCCGAGCTCGTAGAGGTACGACAGATCCGTCGGGTCCAGGGGCTTGCGGCCGGCGCCGACGCCGAGCGCGTAGAGCGCCAGGTCGCGCTCGTCGTAGTGCGTCTCGAACTTCGGGAATTCGTAGCCGAGCGCGAGGTCCACATCGATGAACTCGTTGCCGCCCTTGCTCGGACCGGCCTCGACGTTCGCCATGATCGGCGCCATGGACTCGTTGATGCTCGCGGGGTGCTCGGCGGCGTCGAAGCCCGTGACCTCGCCCCAGCGCTCGCGCACCTGCTCCGGTCCCCAGGCGCGCCCGAGGCGGAACGTCGCGCCCTTGCTGCGCTCCCAGCGGAGCTTGCCCATGAAGCCGCCGCCGACCTCGAAGAGCCCGCCGGTCTCGCTGTTGCTCTCGTGCGCGAGCCACGCCACGAGCGGCGACACGAACTCGGGCTTGAGGTTCTCGAGCAGCTCCTTCGGGAGCACCGTCTCGGTCATGCGCGACCCGGCGATGGGCGCGATGGTGTTCACGAGCACGTTGGCCTTCTTGCCCTCGATGGCCAGCGTGTTCGAGAAGCCGACGAGGCCGAGCTTCGCCATGGCGTAGTTCGCCTGGCCGAAGTTGCCGTAGATGCCCGCGGCCGACGACGTGAAGATCACGCGGCCGTACTTCTGGTCGCGCAGGTGCGGCCACGCCGCGGCGGTGACCCGATACGCACCGAGCACGTGCACCCGGTAGATCAGGTCCCAGTCCTCGGGAGACATCTTCGCGAAGCTGACGTCGCGGAGGATGCCCGCGTTGTTCACCACGATGTCGACGCGGCCGAAGGCGTCGAGGGCGCTCTGCACGATGGCCGCGCCGTCCTCGACGGAGTCGTAGTTGGCCACGGCCTCGCCGCCGCCGGCGCGGATCTCCGCGACCACCGCGTCCGCCGCCGCGCTGCTGCGCCCGCCGCCGGTGTGCGCGCCGCCGAGGTCGTTGACGACCACCTTCGCGCCGCGCTTCGCGAACAGCAGCGCGTGCGAGCGCCCCAGCCCGTTGCCAGCGCCCGTGACGATCGCGACCCGCCCGTCGAAACGAAGTTCGTCTGCCATGACTGATGCTCCTGTGGAGTTGCGACTGAATCGCCATTCAGTCGTGCGCGGGAGGCTAAGCCCGGCGCCCCACGGCCCACAAGGGCGCGTCGCGCGGGCTCAGCCGCGGCGCAGAAACACCCCGGCGTCGAGGCCTGGAACGCGCGACGCGACGGCGTGGTCGAGGGTGGCGTCGGGGATCGAGGCGAGCTCGTGCGGGGCGGCGTTCCAGCCGAAGAGGACGCGGCGGAGGAGCATCTCGGCGCCGGCCGACAGCAGCGCCGTGGCGAGCGCGGTGTAGATCTTGGGCTGCGTCGCCGCGAGGGTGCGCGCGGGGCCGTCGTTGATGGCGAGGAACGACCCCGTGGGCGCCCCGCCGACGCACACCGTGACGCGCTGCGTGCGCGACCCGCCGGTGCTCACCCAGCCCACGCCGACGACAGCGAGGAGCGCGAGGCCCACCACCGACGACGCCACCGCGCCGGCCGCCGAGCCGCGCCCGCCGCCGAGCTCGAACTCCATGGCGTGGCCCCAGCCCTGCGCCCCTTCGCGCATCGGACGCCCGAAGAGCGAGTACACGGTGTGCGCGAGGTCCTGCACCGGCAGCGGCGAGACGAGGGCCTCGCCGTGCCGCGCGTGGCCCATGCGCAGCGCCTGGTGCAGGAGCTTCACGCGCACCACGAGGTCCGCCGCGACGGCGTCGTCGAGGGCGCCCGCCGCGTGCCCCGCGTGCACCAGCTGAAGCAGAAGCGACACCCGCGGATCGGGGAACGGCAGCCACGCCGCGAGCCCCCGCGCTCCCGTGGGATCGCCCGTCTGCGATGCGGGCGGCGGCGTCGCGCAGCGCTGCTCCGGCGGCAGCGTGAGCAGCGCGTGGAGGAACGTGCCGATGGCCACCACGGCGTCCTTCGGCACCGACGGGCGCCAGGTCACCGGTCCCATCGCCGTCGCGAGCTGCACGGTGCTGCCGACCATGCCGTGCGTCAGCTCGACGCCCCGCAGCGCGGCGTACGGCAGGTCGCCGAGGCCCGTCGCGGCGTTGGAAATGATACGACGATCGGTAAAGAGCGTGGCCGTGCTCGCGTCGCCGCCGACGGTCTCGTCGAGGAGCACCAGGGGCTCCTCGCCGCTCGCCGGGTCGAGCCACCGCGGGAGCTGCGCGGCGGCCAGCAGCGCGCGGTTCCGCGGGATGTCCGACGGCGTCGGGAGCTCGGCGTGGCGCAGGCACTGCGCGGCCATGGCGCCGACGGGACCGGCCACGACGCCGGCGCCGACGGGGAGCTGCCACGCGCCGCGCACCCACTGGGCCACCGCCGCGAGGGTGCGCACGAGGGCGACGTTGCTCTCCGTCGTCGGCATGCGCGGGAGCATCAGGCCCCCTTGGGCGGTCTGCAGCGACGCGCTGTCGCCGCGGCCCTGCGGATAGGTCGGCTCCCAGCGCACGTCGCCGAGGGCGAAGCGCGCGCGCGGCGACGAGAGGTGCACGCCGTGCGAGGTCACCAGCACGCCGCCGCGACCCGACTGCATCACCGTGTCGTCGACGAGCGCGACGGGCTGCTCGCCGGGGACCACCGTCGCCCACGACAGCGAGCCCGAGAGCTGCTTCGGGGGAATGTCCGGCGCGATGCGAAGCTCGGTGACGCCCTCGGCGCCGACGGCGAGGTGCAGGAACGCCGGGAGCATGTGCGTCGGGAGCGCCATCGTCGCGTCGCGGTACATGGTCAGCCTCCGCGGAGCATTTCGACGTGGGGGATGCCGTCCTCGAGGTACGGGGCCGAGACGGTGTGGAAGCCGAAGCCCTCGTAGAAGCGCTCGAGGTACTTCTGCGCGGAGATGCGCACCGGGGTGATGGCGCCGGTCTCGGCGTCGAGGCGTCGCACGGCCTCGGCCATGAGCAGCCGGCCCATGCCCGAACGGCGCACCCTCGCCGCGGACACCACGCGCCCGATGCTGCGCTCGGCGTACTTCACGCCCGCCGGAAAGATGCGGCAGCACGCCAGAGGTTCGCCTCCGTCGGGTGCCGTGCACCAGAGGTGCCGCGCCTGCGGGTCGTAGCCGTCGGCGTCGAGGTACGCGCAGTTCTGCTCCACCACGAAGACCTCCTGACGGAGCTTCATGAGCGCGTAGAGCTCGTCGCGCTCGAGGTCGTGCCAGTGCCGCAGGAAGAACGTCGGGGCGTCGGTCATCGGGGGGTCGTTCCGGGCTTCGGGGGCCAGTCCTCGGCGAGCATCGCGTAGTTCGCGTGGTCGGCCCAGCGGTCGTGCAGCCACTCCGCGCCGCGGGCCGTGCCTTCGTACGCGAAGCCGACGCGCTCGGCCACCGCACGGGACCGCACGTTGTCCGTCGCCGCCTGGATCTCGAGGCGGTGCAGCCCCAGCGCCGTGAACGCGTGCGTCGCGAGGGCGCGCACGGCGCGGGTCATGAGCCCTTGTCCCTGGTGGTCCTTGCCGAGCCAGTAGCCGAGGCCGGTGCGGCGCTGGTGCCAGTTGATGGCGTGCGTGCCGCAGTGCCCCGCGAGCACGCCCCCCGACAAGATGCCGACCTGCACCGCCTGCCCGCGCGCGAACTGCTCGAGCGATGCGGCGATGAACTGCGCGCTGTCGGCCGGGCCGAGGGTGCCGTCGACCCACGGGAGGTAGCGCCGCAGGTGCGCGCGGTTCGCGTCGACGAGGGCGAAGAGCATCGGCGCGTGCCGCGGCTCGAGCAGCACGAGGTCGAGCGTGGCGTCGACGGGCAGGCGGAACATCGCGCCACGGTGCCCAACTGCGAGCGCCGAGGCAACGCCGCCGGGGCGTGCAATGCTCCCCGCATGACCGACGCCCCGGGCCGGGACCTTCGCTCCGACGACGACATCGCCGCCGTGGTGCGCACCCTCGGGCGCGTCGCCGTGCTCGGCATCCGCACCGAGGAGCACGCCGACCGCCCCGCTCATTACGTGCCCGCGTATCTCGCGGCCGCCGGCGTCGACGTCGTTCCGGTGCCCGTGTACGACCTCGCCGCGACGCAGATCCTCGGGAGGCCGGTGTTTCGGGCGCTGCGCGACGTGCCAGGCGCCATCGACGTCGTCGACGTGTTTCGACGTCCCGCGGACCTCGCGGCCCATCGCGACGACCTTCTCGCCGCGCGACCGCGGGTGGTGTGGCTGCAGAGCGGCATCCGCGACGACGCCTTCTGCGCCGACCTTCGCGCCCACGGCATCGACACCGTGCAGGACCGCTGCCTGCTGGTGGAGCACCGCCGCTTCGCGACGCGCTGAGCGCCGCTCAGTCGATGCGGGCGTACTCGAAGACGAGGCGCGGCAGCGTGTTCGACACGACGCGCACGCGGTAGTGGTGCACGTGCGCGGCGTCGCGCACGACGAGGCCGTGGTTCGCGAGGCCGAGGGCGCCCTCGACGTACGCGGACCACGCGCAGGACGCATACGACGAAGGCACCGACGCGAGGGCGGTGAAGGTCCCGGGGAGCTCGCAGAAGCCGCCCATGGCGTCGGGTCCATCGGGGCTCTGCAGGTCGACGTTGGCGCCGGTGAGCGCGACCATGTCGCCGCAGAGCGTGCTGCCGCTCGCCATCGCGGTGCCGGTGGCGAAGGTGAAGCACTGGTCCGTCGCGAGCATCGACACCGTCGCGCTGCTCGTGCCGGTGTCCGCGGTCGAGCCGACGTCGGTGCTCGCGCCGGTGTCGGTGACCGTCGCGACGTCGCGCGCCCCCGCGTCGACGGCGCCCGTCGCGTCCACGGCGCTGCCGGTGTCCGTCGATGCGGAGCCGGCGTCCGTGGCGGTGCCCGAGTCCGTCGCGGCGCCCCGATCCGTCGTGATCCCCGCGTCGGCGGCGGGCGCGTCGGTCGTCGTCGAGCGGTCGGCGGCAGGTGCATCGACGACAGTCGCCACGTCCAGCGCGGAGCCGGCATCGACCGCGGGGGCGACGGCGGGATCGCTGCTGCACGCGGCGACGATGACCAGCGAGACGGAGGTGGTGCGGAGCGTGGCAGAGCGATCGAAGCGCATGCCGCGAGCGCATACCGGAAGGCCGCTCGGAGGCAAAGGGAAAGCCGTGCGAGCGATGACGGATTTGAGCATCGATTTCGCTCGCGATCGGCTTCGACGCGGGCTGAAGCCCACGGCAAATGGGGTGAAGCCCGGGGAGCGGGCTGCAGCGCCATCGCACCCACCGGATGAGTCCTGCGGACAGCCCGGGTCACGGGCTTCACTCACACTGCCGTGGGCTTCAGCCCTTCCACTTCTACACATCGCG
>CAIMWA010000053.1 GCA_903845045.1 uncultured delta proteobacterium
CGTACGAGCTCACGGGGGACGTGGGCAACGTGGTGTTCCCGTGCGGCTACACCGTCGCCCCCGACGGCGACACCATCCGCTTCTACTACGGCGCCGCGGACACCTGCATCGCCATGGCGACGGCGAGCATCGGCGAGCTGCTGGCGTGGCTCGACGATCACAATAGCGGCTGACCCCTGAACCCCTGCGCGCGCCCGTTGGACTACCGTCGCGGGGCCATGAGCACCTCCCGACGATGCCTCGCCGCGCTGTTCGCCGTCGCATCGACGCTCGCGTCGTGCAGCCATGATCCGGCGCCGCTCGCGCTGCCCGCGGGGTTCCTCGTGGGCGCGTCGACGGCGGGGTTCCAGGTGGACATGGGCTGCCCGACGCTGGCGGCGAGCGCGTGCACCGATACGCACAGCGACTGGTACCAGTACGCGACCTCGCCGATGACCCGCGCCATCGCGCGCACGTACCTCGCCGGCGAGGACCCGGCCGTGGTCGGACCGGGGCACTGGGAGCTCTTCGAGCGCGACTTCGACCTTGCGCACGCCGACGGCCACACGGTGTTCCGCATGAGCCTCGAGTGGAGCCGGATCTTTCCGACGTCCACCGTGGGCATCACCGGCTACGACGCGCTGCACGCCGCTGCGAACGCCGACGCCCTCGCGCACTACCACGCCGTCTTCGCGGCGCTGCGGGCGCGCGGGATCAAGCCCTACGTCACCGTGAACCACTACACGCTGCCGACGTGGATCCACGACGGCGTCGGGTGCACGGTGGACTTCGACAGCTGCACCGCGCGCGGCTGGGCCGACCCGGCGACGACGGTGCCCGAGATCGCGAAGTACGCGGGCTTCCTCGGCCGCGAATTCGGCCGCGAGGTCGACCTCTGGGCGACGGAGAACGAGCCCTTCGCGGTGCTGCTGCCGGGGTACGTCCTGCCCACGGCGTCGCGCACGAACCCGCCGGCGCAGAGCCTTCGCACCACCGAGGCGAAGGTGGTCTTCGGGGCGCTCATCGACGGCCACGCGCGCATGTACGACGCGCTGCATGCCGCCGACACCTTCGACGCCGACGGCGACGGCGTCGCGGCGAACGTTGGGCTCGTCTACGCGATGGCGCCGGTGGCCCCGCGGGACCCGACGCGCGCCCTCGACGTGCAGGCCGCGCAGAACGTCTTCTACCTCTGGAACATGGCGTTCCTGAACGCCGTCGTGGGCGGGCGCTTCGACGCCAACCTCGACGGCCACGCCGTGCCCCGCGCCGACCTCGCGGGCCGCATGGACCACCTCGGCATCAACTACTACGTGCGCATCGGCGTGCAGGGCGCGTCGGCGCCGGTGGTGCCCGCGCTGTCACCGCTCACGACGTTCAACCCGCTGACCATCACCCAGGACGAGATCTACCCGCGGGGGCTCTACGAGCTTCTGACGCTGGTTCGCCAGCAGTTCCGCGTGCCGGTGATGATCACCGAGAACGACGGCCAGGGCGTGCCCCGCGGCGACCTCGCCTTCGAGCAGCGCGTGCTCGTCGAGACGCTGCAGTGGATCGTGCGCGCCGTATCCGAGGGCTCCGACGTGCGCGGCTACATGTACTGGTCGCTCATGGACAACTACGAGTGGAACCACGGGACGACGCTCCCCTACGGCCTCTACGCCGTGGACCCGCGCGACCCGACGAAGGCGCGGGTGCCGCGGGTGACGGCGCGGCTCCTGGCCCGCATCGCGACCGAGCACGCCATCGGCGCCGACCTGCTCGCGCGGTATCCCATCGGGAACTGAAGGGGAGCATGAGCATCGACCCCGCGCCGGCGCTGCGCCTGGCCCGCCTCGACGACCGCGCGGCGCTCGCACGCATCCAGCGCGACGCCGACACCCGCTTCCTCGCCGTCGGTCATCCCGAGCTCGCCGACGGCGACGCCATCCCCGACGACGTCGCACGTCGCGCCATCGCCGAGGGACGAATCGTCGTCGCCGAGGTCGAGGGCGCCGTGGCGGGCTGGGTCTACATGGGTCGCGTCGATGGAGAGCCGTGTCTCGGGCAGCTCAGCGTGGCGGTCGCGCAGGGGCGGCGCGGTGTCGGCAGTGCGCTGGTCCGTGCGGTCATCGAGCAGGCGCGCGCCGCCGACGAGGCGTCCGTGGTGCTCAACACCCAAGGCGATGTCGCATGGAACCGCGCGTGGTTCGAGCGCTTCGGCTTCGCCGTCGTGGCGCGTGACGCGGCCAGCGACGCCCTTCGGTCCATCGAGCGCGCTCAGACGAGCGGCGGCCTCGATTGGACCACGCGGGTACACATGCGGCTCACGCTGCGGTGAGCAGGGATCCGCGATTCGTCTCGGAACACCTTGTTTTTGGGCATATTTACGGTCACATCGGGCCCCCACCCCGTCCCCGTCCCCACGAGTGGGGGCAGGGTGTCCGGACGGTAGGATCGTGCGGCGGGGCCTGGAGCGCCCGACGGCCAGGCTCCGTCGGCGGTGGCTCACGGCGGCGATCGCGGTTCTCCACGACTCCTCCGGCCTCCCTGCCCCCACCTGTGTGGGGGCGGGGCCGGGGGTGGGGGCTCGAGCAGTGGCCTTGAAATGTAGGGTTCTGACGCTTGCGCAGCGCCTTCCCGGAACCCTGCTGAGGAGTGCGGCCCAGCTCAGCGCCAGCGACCGGGCGTGAACATCCAGCCGCGTCCGTGATGGGCCCACACCGGAGGGCCCCAGTGCGCTCCGGCCTGCGGCGGCTGCTCCCAGCGACCCGGGTTCCACTGGTGACGGTTGCCGCGCCACTCCTGAAAGCCCGGAACCCATTGATGGTTCGGTCCTGGCCGCGGCCCGCGTTGCTCCATGTGCGCGCGGGGCGGGCGAACCATGACGATCTGCTGGGCGCTCGCGGCGACCGGCGCCAGCGCGACGCACGCTGCAACCACGAAGGCGAAGATCGAGACTCTCATGACCGATGCTCCTGGACGTTGAAGACCCCACGTCGGCTCGTGAAACCTTGCAGGTCCCAGCGAGCCGCTCGTGAACCGGACGTCCGAGGCACGTCTTCCGCGACGGTGGACGAGGTCGGCGAGGCCTCACTCAACATGCATGCCGCGCCGAGACGGCGGCCTGCCCGCGGAGTTGCGTGGGCCAGCGCCGACCGAGGCGCCGGATGTGCGTGTGTTTTTGCGTCTCGCACCGCACGGCGAGCGAGCGCTGTCCGGCTTTTCCGCCATCGGCGAAGGGGCATGCATCGTGCTCGCGCCGTGCACCAACCGTCGGAAAGGACGTGCAGCATGGGCTCGAAGAAGATCAACGCGAAGATCGACGACATTGCGGACAAGGCGAAGGCCCTCGCGACGCGGGCGGACGCACGGCTGGCGGAGGTCGCGAAGTCCGCCGAGCGCGCTGCGGCGCTGACCGAGGGCAAGGTCGCCGATGCGGCCATTCGCGGCGGCCATCGCATCGAAGAGACCGCCGAGCGCGCCGGGCACGCCATCGACGACGCCTCGATGCGCGCCATGCACGCCGTGACCGAGGCCACGCACTCGGCCGTGCACGGCATCCAGGACTTCGCCGGAAGGATCGAACGGCGTGGTGAAGAGGCCGGAAGCGGGGCGTGCGGGAGCACCAACGAGCGATAGCGAGGACCTCCGACGGCGCTACGGCTCCTCGGCCATCTCGCGACCGCCGTCGTAGCGAAGCGTGTACGGGCGCGCCTGCACGATGACGATCTCGCGCGAGGGACCGTGGAGAATGAATTCCACGTCCATGGCGCGATCGGTGCCCCAGGCGTCATGGACGAAATGGGCGTGGATCGCCTGGAGCGCGTCGGCGAGACGCAGCATCTCCCCATCGGTGACGACGGTCCCACCGTGTGCGAGGGAGCTTCGCGCGATGCGCTCGAACTCTCCGCGCTCGCCGTAGGTGTAATAGAGCGTCTGCTCCGGGACCTGGTCGGCGCGCGCGCTGGTCACCGCGCCGCCCTCGTCGCCGGCGACCTGTGCGTTGATGAAGAGCGCCGGGCGCCCTTGGTTGAAGGGGTTTCCGGTGATGGCCACGCCGTCCACCACGTCGTCGTCGATGGACTGCTGGACGAGCACCGCCATGGCGACGCGGCGCTCGTCGATGCGAAAGAACGAGCGCTCCTGGTGCGCTTGGAGGTTCCACGTGCTCGACCACACCGCGCGGATGGCGTCGGCGAGCGCGGCGTCGCTCGCGTTGGCGTCGACGACGATGGAGCGGTACAGCCCGGCGCCGTTGAAGCCCGGAAGGTCCTCGGCGTTGGTGCTCGAGCGGAGGCGGACGCGGCGCGTGGGCGCCAACGTCGCGATGCGCGCCCGGATGCGACCGAGCAGCGCGGGATCCATCGGGGCGTGCTCGATGCGCTCGCGAAGTCGTCGCAGACGCTGGGCGAGGGCGTCGGGATCCTCGCGCAGCGCCGCGTCGCCGAGGATGGCGTCGCGGTCGGCGTCCGCGCCGGAGCGCAGCGTGTGCGCGAGGTACGCCGCGAAGGGAATCACGAAGCCGCGCGGGACCACCACCGGCGCGCCGATGGACGCGAGCTCGCCGAGCTGTGCGGCCTTGGCGCCGGCGACGTCGAGGTCCCGGAGGCGCAGCGTCGCGAGGTCGCGAAGGCCGGGATCGTTCGGCGAGAGCAGCGGTACCGACGCGCCCTGCGGTCGCATCGCCTCCCACGCGCGCTCGGCGTCCTGCACGCTGGCGGCGGCGATCTCCCACCGTTGCGGAGTCACGGCGAGGCGTACGAGGCGGCCGTCGAGGGCGCGCAGCCGCGCGTCGTGAAGGGCGTCCCGAAGGGCCATGTCCGGCGTTCCGCGGTTCGAGGCGAGCACCGCGAGGTGGCTGAGCGGCGTCTGGAATTCTGCGGTGACGACGCCCGCGCACACGGGCAGGTCCAGCGGCGGATTCGAGAGCACGACGATGTCCGTGCGGCGCACGCGCGCGGTGTCGAGGGGGCCGTCGACGAGGCGGAGCGTCCCGAAGGCGATGCCGGGATTGACCGGTTGGTACGTCATCCCCGCATAGATCTGATCGGAGAAGAGCAACGGCACGCCGGCGGCCGCGAACGCGTCACGCGCCCCGTCGTGCGAGGGCGGCACCGGGTGGTAGCGGAGACGTTCACCCATGAACGCGAGCGCGCGGATCTCGTTGAAGACCCGCACCGTGCGAGGAACATCGAGCGTGTCGCCGGCGGTCAGCTCGTACCACCACGTGTCCGAGTCGCGCGGGTGCATGATCGTCCCGAGGACGAAGCGGCGGTCGGCGCGGCGGTACTCGCGAATGTTGAAGGCCGCGTGGTCCTCGACGTGGCTCGTCGGGGTGTTGAGAAAGCGCGATGCGAAGAAGTAGTGGATCTCCCAACGCCGCGACTGGAGAAAGTAGACGCGATCGTGGTCCTCGAGGTCGACGATGACCTTCACGACCTCGGTGTTCGACACGCGCTCGCGACCGGGCGACGCCGCGAGGGCCGACCACACCGCGGGCGAGGGGATCCCTTCGGCGTAGTCCGCGTCGGGGCGGACGGCGTGCGCGGCGTCGACGACACGGCGCGCGTTCGACGCGCAGCCGAGGGAAACGAGCGCGGCGAGGAGCAGACGCCGGAGCATGGGGGTGAAACGTACCACCGCGCCGAACGGTCTTCCGAAGCCATCGCGCGCCCGCCGCGGTGCTAGCTTGGCGCCCATGATCGCCTCCGTGGACGAGCTCCGTCGCGCGGTGGAAGCCGGGCAGCGCCTTCCGTACGTGTTCTTTTGGCGACACCACCCGTCGGCCGACGGCGTGCTCGGGGCGAGCTGCCTCTCGCAATGGTGGCCGTGCCGATTCACCGTCGACGGCGTGACGTACACCTCCGCCGAGCAGTGGATGATGGCGGCCAAGGCGAGGCTCTTCGGCGACGACGAAGCGCTCGCGGCGATGCTCGCAACGGACGAGCCCGATCGGGTGAAGGCCCTCGGGCGCGCGGTGCGGAACTTCGAATCCGCCCGGTGGAGCGCTGCGTGCGCCGGCATCGTCACCCGCGGCAACCTCGCCAAGTTCGGCCAGAGCGAGCCGCTGCGGGAGTTTCTCCTCGGCACTGGCGACGCCGTGCTCGCCGAGGCCTCGCCGACGGACGTGATCTGGGGCATCGGCCTCGACGCCTCCGACGAGCGCGCGAGCGATCCGCGGCAGTGGCGTGGCGCCAGCCTCCTCGGCTTCGCGCTGATGCGCGTGCGCGAGCGGCTGCGCTGAGACCGTTCGCCTTCCGCAGACTCCCGAATCCACCAGCGATCCCCTTGATTCCGCGCGTCGCGGCCCCCAACGACGCGCGAAAATGGGTGAACCGTCGGCGGTGAACGCCGCCGCGCCGGGGCACCCCGATGAACGGAGGTCGCTCCCCGATGTCCAAGCCCTTGCATCGAACGCGTTCCCGCCTCGCCATCGCCGCGCTCACCGCGGTGCTCTTCGCCGCGGGCTGTCCGGACAACACGCCGACGCCATCGGCGCGGCATTGGCAGGTCGTCGCGCGCGATCTCCCCGAGGCGGTGCTCTCCGTCGCGGGCACGAGCGCCACCAACGTTTGGGCCGTGGGCGCCGATCTCGGCGCGGGGCCGCTGGTGCTGCACTTCGACGGCGCGCGATGGACCCGCGTCGTCACCGGAACGCACGGATCGCTCTGGTGGATCCGCGTCTTCGATGACGGGACGATGTATCTCGGCGGCGAGCAGTCGACGGTGTTGCGCAGCACCGACGGTGTGACGTTCACCCGCATGCAGACGCCGGGACTCGCGAGCTACACCATCTTCGGGGTGTGGGGTGCAACCGCGCGGGACGCCTACGCCGTGGGGAGCGTGTCGGGACGCAACGGCTTCGTCTGGCACTATGACGGAACGACGTGGAGCGACGTCGACCTGCCGACGGCGATTCCGACCAACGCGGGCGACCGGCCCGGGTTCTTCAAGGTGTGGGGCGACGCCGCGGGGCACGTCTACGTCGTCGGCGGCAACGGCGTGTTCCTCCTTGGAGACCGCACCAATCGCTTCACCGTCGTTCCAACGCCCACGCACGGCTCGCTGTTCACCGTGCACGGCACCAGCGATCGCGCGGTCATCGTCGGCGGACCCGGCGGTGGCGTGATCCTCGACGCACCGATCGGCCGCGCCGTGACCGACGTGACGCCGGACGGCGCGCCGCTCGTGCAGGGCCTGGCCCTCGAGGCCAACGGACATGGGTGGGCTTCGGGGTACCACGGCGCGTTGTTCGAACGGACGAACGGGACTTGGTCCGAGGTCGATCCGCACCTGACCCTTCCATCCTTCGAGTCGCTGCACTCGGTCTGGATCGACCCCTCCGGCGGCGTCTGGTCCGTGGGTGGCAATGTTCTCTCGACACAGCTCGACCACGGGGCGATCCTTCATCAAGGCGTCTCGGACGTTCCCGCCTTCGCACCCAGCACTCCGACGACCGACGCCGGGGCCGACGCCGGCGATGCGGCGGTGGTGGCCGCCACGTGCCCCACGGGCCAGGTCGACCCTGCGCCGTCGGGCTCCATCGCGCGCCGCTGGAACGAGCAGAACATCTGGGCCGTCCGCCGGGACATTCCGCGTCCCGGCGTTCATGCGCGGAACCTCTTTCACGTGTCGAGCGCGATGTGGGATGCGTGGAGCTCGTACGACGCCACGGCCGACGGGGTGTTCTTCACCGAGCGGCACACGGCCACCGACGTCGAGGCCGCGCGGCGCGAGGCCATAAGCTATGCCGCGTACGACCTGCTGGTTCATCGTTATGCCCACGCCACCGGCGGCGCGGTGTCCGCGGCGTGCTTTCGCGCGTTCATGACGCAGCTCGGCTTCGACCCGAACGACACGACCACCACGGGCGACACGCCCCGTGCGGTGGGGCATCGGGTCGCCCAGGCCGTCATCACCGCGACCATGGCCGATGGCGCCAACGAGGCCGCCGACTATGCCGACACGACGAGCTACGCGTCGGTCAATCCTCCCCTCATCGTGGATCAGCCGGGCGTGACGCTCCCCGATCCGAACCACTGGCAGGAGCTCAACCTCGCCGTCGCCGAGACGCAGAACGGAATCATCACGCCGTCCGGAGTGCAGCGGTACATCGGAAGCAACTGGGGACTGGTGACGCCGTTCGCGATGACACGCCCGTCGTCCGGCGCGCTCTATCACGACGGCGGCGCGCCCCCGACCTGGGATCAACCGGAGATGCAGGCCTGGATCATCGACCTGATGCGCCACGGGGCCGCGCTCGATCACACCGACGGGCAGACCGTCGACATCTCGCCGGGCGCCTATGGCAACAACCCGCTTGGGACCAACGACGGCACCGGGCGTCCCATGAACCCCGCGACCGGGGCGCCGTATGCGCCGCAGGTGGTTCCACGCGGCGACTTCGCCCGCGTGATGTCGGAGTTCTGGGCCGACGGACCGAAGAGCGAGACGCCGCCGGGGCACTGGTTCGTCCTCGCCAACGGCGTCGCGGACAGCGCGGGCTTCACGCGGCAGCTGGGCGGCACCGGCCCGTCCTTGGATCCGCTGGCGTGGGACGTTCACGTGTATCTCGCCGTCGGCGGTGCGGTGCACGACGCGGCCATCACCGCATGGGAGATCAAGCGTCGCTTCACCGCGCTGCGTCCGATTTCGACGGTTCGCTACATGGCACAGCTCGGTCAGAGCACCGAGCCCACGTCGCCGGACTACAACGCCCACGGGCTTCCGCTGGTTCCCGGGTTGATCGAGCGCATCACCGCCGAGAGCAGCGCGGCTGGACAGCGGCATGCGGCGCTCCGCACGTACCTGGGACAGATCGCGGTGCGAAGCTGGCGCGGCGAGCCCGGTGACCGCGCGCACGAGGTGGGCGGCGTCGGCTGGATCCGCGCCGTCGAGTGGATTCCGTACCAGCGACGGACCTTCGTGACGCCGGCGTTTCCGGGGTTCACCTCGGGCCACAGCACCTTCAGCCGGGCCGCTGCCGAGGTCCTCGCGAACCTCACGGGCTCGCCGTTCTTCCCTGGAGGTCTCGGCGAATTCATCGCCCACGCGAACGCCTATCTCGTCTTCGAGCAGGGGCCCAGCGTCGACGTGCACCTCCAGTGGGCGACGTACTTCGACGCCGCCGACGCCGCCGGGCAGTCTCGCATCTACGGCGGCATCCACATCGTCCCCGACGACTTCGTGGGGCGACGGCTGGGCAGCCAGGTCGGCATCGCCGCCGCAGCCCGCGCGCGGACGTACTTCGACGGCACCGCCCGGCCTTGAACCGGGAAGGGACGGGGGTAGGAAAGTAGGTTGTTCTCGAGCCTGGAGAGCATCCAGGCGCTCGGCCAGGGAATCTCTCGGGAATCCGGCGATTGACGGTGCCGCGCCTCGATGGTTCGCGACATCCTACTTTCCTACCCCCGTCCCCGCTGCTGCTGCTTCACGGCACCGCGGCGATGGAGCATCGTGACGAGACGATGCCGTCGGGACCACCGCGGTAGGTCCAGCGTTCGTGCGGAGCGTCGAAGTCGAGGACCACGTCCGAGTACCCGTCGCCGTCGACGTCGGTCACGCTTCGTATCGGGGGCGAGTCGACACGCCAACGGTGCCAATCGTAGGCACTCGTTCCGCATGCCGGCAGCGCGGAGAACGCCAGCGATCGCGAACCGCGGGCTCCCCGTGCGAACACGCCGGAATACAACGGCCCGACCTTGGAGCCCAGCAAGGTCTGCGCTGCCCCATCGACGACCCCGTCGGCGTCGAAGTCGCCCAGCATCGCGTGCCAGCCGCCCCAATCATGCCATTGGACACCCGTGCAGACGACCGGGCTCCCGGGCGCCGGCGATCGGTCACCGAAGAGGATGACGGCGACCCCCTCGGTGTTGCACCGCCCCGCACCGACGGCCGAGGCCCTCTCGCCGATGACGTCCGCGTACCCGTCGCCGTCGAGGTCGCCGCCCGGGATCATCGCGAAGCCCGACGGGCATCCAAAGACATGATCGGACGAGTCGCCCGGCGCCGCCAGACCCGTCGCGGACCCATGGTGGACGAAGAGCCACTGCGAGGACAGCTCGGGATCCGGCTGCAATCCGTTGACTCCATAGTAAAAGCATTCCGACAGAAGATCGCCATAGCCGTCCCCGTCGAGGTCACCCGTCGCGGAAATCACCCCGCACCACCACCCGGGTCCCGGTAATCCGTCGGGCAGTCCGCCGACGATCACGGCGCTCCGCGGCGCTACGCCCGGCGCCACACCGTAGTCGATCTCCTGCTGCCATCCGCTCCACGACGCGTCGTGCGCCGTCGACGTCGCTGGAACGGCGTCGGCGAGGCCATCGCCGTCGAAGTCGACGACGGTGTCCCACGCCGTCGCCAGCGGGCTGTCGACATCGGTGACGAAGAACTCCCAGGTCGGCGACGCGTCGGTATCGCTCGCCCCGCCCCGCGTCGCGTGCAGGCGCCACCAGTAGACGCCGGGGTCGAGCCCAGCGTCGAGTCGCGTCTCGCTGCCCGCCCGCCGCACGTCGACGACGTGCAACGCGCACGCGCGATCGCGGCAGACCTCGAGCCGCACACCGTCGACGCCGGTCGCGAGCTCCCAACGAAAGCGCGGTCGATGCGAGTTCACGCGCAGGCCCGACAGCGGCTCCACGGGGCGCGCTGCGACGGAAAGGCACCGGCCGTCGACGCAGCGATGATCGGCGGCGCAGGCGTGGCCGCACGCTCCGCAGTGGACGTCCGATCGCTGGAGGTCGTCGCATTCGTGCAGCGCACCGCCGCAGTTGACCCGCGGCGCCCGGCAGGTGAACGCGCAGGCCCCCGCGCGGCACGCCACGGTCTCATGATCGTTCGAGGAACACGCGTTCCCGCACGCTCCGCAATGCTGGACGTCGCTCGCGAGCACGGCGCAGGACCCGTCGGGACACGACACCTCGCCGTCAGCGCAGGCTCGGTGGCACCGCCCCCCGAAGCA
>CAIMWA010000054.1 GCA_903845045.1 uncultured delta proteobacterium
GCGCAGCGTGCCCCAGAGCATCGCGTGGGCTCCATCGGCGTGGGCCGTCAGGGCGAGGCCCTCGGGCGACGGCACCCGCGGGCTGCGGCTCCCGGGGCGGTAGTAGGGCGCGTCGCCGGAAGCGCTTCGCGGAGGCCACACGGCACGCGGGAAGCCGACGGCACGGCGCGCATCGAGGAGCGCGGCGACGTCGTCGTCGAAGGGCACCGCGCGGCGGAGGCGCACGGTCACCGGGGCCGTCGTGCGCGCGCCGACGAGGGCTCTGAGCACCAGCGTTCCCTCGCGCCACGGGAGCCGCGGCAGCCGTGCGCGCGCGTCGATGCGCTCGGCGCCGCAGATGCGTGCGCCGTCGTCGGGGAGCGTCGCGGGGTCGACCCACGGAACCGCCGCCGAGGGGAGGTCGAGGGGCTCGAAGGCGTTGCCGACGTACACCGCGCCGTCGTCGAGGCGTGCCGCCACGAGCGTGGCTTCGCGGGCCCCGTTGGTCGCGCCGTCTTCGAGGAGCGAGAGGCGCCGCGCGAGCACCACCGGGAGCGTCGCGTCGCGGTCGAAGGCGACCTCGCGCGGAGCGTCGAGGAACCATCCGGTGCCGGCGCCGACGGTCGCGCGCGCGCCGTCGAGGAGCGTCACGCCGTCGCCGGCGAACGCCGAGTCGCCGAGGCCGATCCAGCCCTGGCTCATGACGTCACCAGCGAGTGCAGGTCGCCCGCGCGGGTGAAGGGCTCGCACTTCTCGCAGAAGTGCACCGGACGCCCGTCGGTGTGCTCGCCGAACATCACGCAGTTCGCGTCGGTGCGCCCGAGCAGCGAGGCGGTCTTGCCGTCCTTGTCGAAGGCCGCGGCGTCGACGCCGAAGGCGCAGTGGTGGCCGGTGTGTCCGCGCCCCGTGTACTGCCGCCCGTGGTCCGCCGCGTCGAGGCCCGGAGGAACGGCCTTCAGCACCTGGCCCATGGCGTGCCCGATCTCGTGCAGCAGCGTCCCGCCCATCTCTGCGGACGGCGCGTTGCGCACGGTGATGAATTCACCGCCGAAGGCGAAGCCGCGCATGGGACCGGAGGCCCACACCACGTCGGCCTCGACGACCACCTCGTCGCCGGCGTTGAGGCACGCGACGGCGTCGGGGGGCAGCGCGAAGTGCACGAGGGTGTTGCGGTCCTTGTAGCTGAGGCCCGTGGGCTTGGGGACGTCGATGCGCGACTCGGGGATCATGCCCGCCTTGCCGACGTTGGCGCCGCTCGTGGCGACGCAGCGCCACCGCGCGTTGCGCACCGGGATGCCGCCGTCCTGGAAGGACACGCGATACACGCCGCGCTTGAGCTCCTTCGTGCCGTCGACGTCGAAGGTCCAGCCGGGCACCGCGGCGCCGGCGGGCGGGAAGGTGATCGTTGCGGCCGCGCCGAGCGCCGGCGAGGTGACGTGGTCGCGCTGCGAGCCCGGCTCGCCCGCCTGCACGAGCAGGTGCGCGAGGAGCGTATGCATGCCGACGGGACGCCTCTCGTCGCGGTAGAGGAATTGGTAGAAGTCGTCGCCGAGCGAGGGTGAGATGCACAGCGCGCGGCCCGAGAGCCCGACGTGGTCGCCGTCGAACCAGATCCCCGGCGGCGGCGTCGGGGGCGTCGCCTCGGTGAACACCTCCTCGTGGAATTTCTCCCACTTCACGAAGACCTTCTCGAGGCCCGCGGCCACCGGCGCGAGGTCCGGCAGGTGCAGCGTGTCGGGGCGCGAGAGCTGGTACCAGAGCTTGCGCCACACCTTGAAGCGCCGCGTGTCGTCACCGGCCGCCGCGGTGCCGCCGACCTTCAGCGTGCACGTGTCGCCGCCGGCGATGCCCAGCGCGAGGTCGAAGCGCGCGGGCTCGCCGTTGGGTCCGAGGCGCACCTGGCCCGTCACCGTCTTGCCGTCGGCGCTCGCGGTGTGGGCCTCGACGCCGCGCAGGTCGGGCAGCGGGGCGTTGCGCTTGCTCTCGCGGCCGAAGCTCGCCTCGATGAAGATCACGTCGCCCTCGCGCCCCGTGCGGGAGCCGGGGTCGCGGTCCTGGTCGCCGTCGGCGCAGACGGTGACGGTGACGACGTCGCCGAGGCCGTCGACGCCCGCGGCGGCGCTCGCGAGGTTCACGAGCTGATCGATGGTGTCGCCGGACGACGGCTTCTCGGGCGTCACGATCGCGGCCTTCAGCGCTCGGCGGCCGGTGCACGCGCGAACCCGTCCGAGGTCGTCCTGCCACGCGACGAGCTCGTAGGGAGCCTCGGCGGCGACGGTGACGGCCGCGGGCTTCGTGCGCACGACGCGCAGCGATCCGTCGGGGAGCGTGCGCAGCACCCGCTTCGGGCCGTCGTGCGTGACGCCGATGCGAAAGCCGTCGAAGGGCGCGCCGTCGCGCTCGCGGGTCACGCGCACGACGAGGTCCCGAGGCCACACGGTGAAGCCGTCGCTGCCCGCGTACTCCTTGGACTCGACGACCATGGTGTAGGTCACCGCGACGTTCTCGACGTCGTCGGGCACCGTCGGCGCGGGCGTCGTGGCCTCGGCCTTGCGGCCGTCGATGGTGGCGGAGACCGTGCGCAGCGCCGCGCCGTCGCGCTTCAGCACGAAGGTCACGGACGTGGCCGCCTCGTGCCCCGCGGTGATCTCGCCCTTCAGTGCGATGGGGGCGCCTTCGAAGATGTCGGTGGGCACCGTGAGCCTCCTTCAGCGCGGCGCGAGCTCGTCTTCGTCGACGAGCTGCATGGCCCAGGGACCTTGAACGAGGGAGCCCGCGAAGGCCCAGAGGCGCACCGCCCCAGGGCGCGCGTCGAAGCCGTCGAAGGCGAAGAGGTCGACGGTGAAGCAGCCGGTGATCTCCGTCGCGCCGGGCGTGGCGTCGAAGCACGGCGCGACCACGGTGACCGCGAACGGTTCGAGGGCGTCGTCGCGGGTCGCCACGAGGGTGACCGGCGCGGCGAAGGCGCAGGGGAGATCGTGCACCGTCGTGCCCGCCGGTGTCGTGACGGCATACGACGCCGGGAGTCGAAAGCTCGCGCCGAGCACGCAGTGAACGCCGGGTGCGAGCACCATCACGCGCGCGACGTCGAGGAGCACGCCGACCTCGGCGGGCACCGGCGGCGACGCGGCGGTGCGCAGGTACGTCGGGAACGGTCCGTCACCGACCGGGGGCGCGGGGCGGCGCATGCGCGCGGGCGGTGACCCCGCGAGGGACGTGTGCGCGACGGGCGACGCGTACGCTCCGACGAGGGCGGTGACGGCCCAGACGCCGCCCTCCCACGGAAGGCCCGCGAGGCGCGCACGCAGGTCGCAGGAGAACGCGTCGGCGGCGAAGCCCTCGCCGGGGTCGAGGGTGGTGTCCCGGGGCGACGGGCGCGATTGCTTCCACACGAAGACGCGGCCGGCGTACGCGGCGCCGTCGTCGAGGCGCACGGCGACGAGGGCGGCGAGGTCGGTCCAGCGCGTCGCGAGGTCCTCGCGGTGCGAGCGGCACCAGAGGCCGAGCACCGGAAGCGTGTCGTGCGCGGCGGTGTCGACGGCGCGCGGTGCGTAGAGCAGGAGCTGCGAGCGGTCCTCGCCGAGGCAGCGCTGCGCGAGGGCGTCGCCGGCGGCGCCGAGCCACGCCGGGTCGAAGAAGCCCTCGTCCGAGGGATCGCCGGGTGCGCGGGGGTCCGTGGGGTTCATCGCGTGCCTCTCATGGGGAGCGGACCGGGGCGATCTTCGTGAGGTCCTGCGCGTTCACGAAGGGCGTGCAGCGCGCGCAGAAGTCCGTCGGCGCGGTGGCTCCGGCCTCGCCGAACATCACGCACGAACCGCGGGACCCGGCGAGGTTCTTCGTCGATGCGAAGAGGTCCGGGGCGACGCCGAAGGCGCAGTGCGGACCGAGGTGCCCGCGGGCCTCGTACTTCCATCCGTGCGCGCCGGCGTCGGTGCCCGGCGGGACGACGGCGAGCACCATGAACATCGTGTGCCCGAGCTCGTGGGCCATCACCGCGTTGGTCTGCTGCGCGGCGTCCTTGGTGCTGTTGCGGATCAACTGGAGGTTGCCGCGCGCGCCGTCGGACTCGCCGAGGTACTCGCCGTTGCTCCAGAGCGCGGTGGCCGAGATGCGCACCGATGCACCCGCGTCCACGACGGCGACGGCGCTGGCCGGCAGCCGGATGGAGACGCGATGGTGCGCGGTGTTCCAGTCGACGTGGATGTCTGCTGCGCCGATGGTGCCGCTCTTGCCGGCCTCGGGCCCCGACGCCGCGAGGCTGGTCCAGGTCACCGCGCGCACGGAGTCGAGGCCGTCTTGAAAAGCCTTCGGAAAGACGTGTCCGTCGAGCTGCTTCACGTGTCCGTAGACGGTGCCGCCGCCGGGGAAGGCGATCTTCGGCGTGGCCGCCGCGATGTTCGCCGTGTACGCCGTCTTGTTGGCTGGAACGCCGCCGTCGAACTGCGCGTGGCAGAAGAGCACGTGCACCCCGACGGGGAACTTCGTGTCGTGGAACTTCTGGTGGAACCAGGCCTTGTTGTGGTCGCCGATGTTGACCACGCGGCCGGCGAGGCCGAAGTCCGCGCCGTCGAACCAGCTCCCCGGGGGCGTGCCCGCGTCGGCCTCGTCGAAGACGACCTCGTCGTATTTCTCGTACTCGATGAAGACCTTGGCGAGGCTCGCGGTCATGAGCGCGAGCGACGGCGTCGCCATCGTCGACGGGCGCGTCACCTGGTAGAGCAGCTTGCGCCAGTTTTGCAGTGAGCGCGTCTCGTCGCGGGCCGCGCGGGTGCCCCCGACGGCGACGTCGCAGGTGTCGCCGCCGGCGAGGCCGAGGTCGAGGTCGAAGTGTGCGCCGAGGGCCGCGTCGAGCACCACGTGCCCGGTGACGTGGAGCCCGCGTCCGTCGACCGCGGCGTCGGCGAGTCCCGTCACCGCGGGTGCCGGGGCGTTGCGCTGCGACTGACGCCCGAAGCGCACGCGCACGTGCACCGCGTCGCCCTCCTTCGCCGGTGCCTCGCCGCGCACGACGACCCGCACGGCGTGCCCGTTGCCGTCCTTGCCGCCGTCGGCGCTCGCGAGGTTCACGTACTGCCGCCGCACGCTCCCCGAGGCGGGCTTCGCGGGCTCGACGATGACCGCCTTGAAGGCCGTCACGCCGCGCGCCTCGCGTACGCGCCCGGCATCGTCGACCCACGACGTGATCTCGCTCGGGGCCTCGGCGCGCACCTCGAAGGGCGCCGCCTTCGGCAGCGTGACGACGACCTCGCCGGTGGCGTCGGTGCGTCCCTGCGCGGTGGTTCCGCCGGGCTGGGCGACGACGAAGGTGAAGCCCGCGAGGGGCTGCGCGGTGTCGCGGTGCTTCACGCGCAGCGTCACCGTGCGGGGCCACAGCGTGAAGTCCTCGTGGCCCTGCTGGGCGTCGGTGGGGAGCGTGAGCGCCGCGCGAACCCGTCTGCGGGTCTCGTCGTCCGCGAGGGTCGTCGTGACGTGCTCCCAGCGGTGCGTGCCCTGCCGCGGATCGAAGGCCTCGGTGGCCAGCGACGCACCGTCGTGCGCGAGCACCGCGAGGGTGCCGTCGGTGTCCGTGGAGGTGCCCTCGACGAGGCGCGCGGTCACCGCGAAGGTCGAGCCCTCGAAGGCGTTGCCGGCGTCGTCGGCGCCCGCCATGCTCGACTCGAGCACCCACAGCGCCGCCGGCGTCGCCCGCGCCGTGACCCGCGCGTCTCCGCGCCCCGTCGGCGTCACCGGCGTGGTGCCGCCGCCCCCCGGGGTTGGGGCCGCCGCCGCCCGCGATGCCGACCTCGTCGGCCGCGGTGATCCACGCGCGGAGGCTCCCGGTCACGAGCGCGTGGGCGACGGTCGCGCGGAGGCCTTCGCCGTCGACGGGCACCACGGCGAAGGGCAGCAGCGACAGCAGCGGCGGCAGCACCGGGATCATCGCGCCGGACTCGAGCCCGCGAAGGAACGCCCGGGCGTCGGCGGTGTCGGCGAACTCCACGCGTCGACCCGGCGGCGTCGCGCCGGCCGCGGCGACGGTCACGCGCCGATGGCCCTGGAGGAACACGCAGCCGTCGAAGCGCTCGCCCATCGCGGGTGCATCGGAAACGAGAACGCCGTGGGGTGCAAGGGGCTCGGCGTATCCATGCGGGTCGGCGTTGCTCCGGTCGCGGCGAGACCTCACCCCCCGGCCCCCTCTCCCTTCGACTCGCCCCGAGCGGCGAGGCGGCGGGAGGAGGGGGAGCCCGAAGGGAGTGCAACGTATTCCGGCACCTCGCCCGCCGACCCGAGCGCAGCGAGCGGTCGAAGGGAGAGGGGTGGCGCGCAGCGCCGGGGTGAGGTCTGCGTCCGCCGGAACGCGAGCGAGCAGCCGGGGCGCTCCAACGCGTCGGGCCCGACGCGCCGCATGGCCCACCTTGACTCGCACGCCGCGAAGGCGTTGGTTGCGCGGCTCGTTCATCTCCAATTCCATCCTTTCGAGGAGTTTCATGACCATGTCCTTGCGCTTGACCGCCTCCTGCCTCGCCGTTCTCACGCTCGTCGCCGGCTGTGGCGACAGTGGTACGACCGCCACGAACGACGCCGCGACGACGACGGACGTCGGCTCCCCCAGCGACACCGGCGCCGCCGACGTCGGCACCACGACGGACACCGGCGCTCGTTCGGACACCGGCACGACGACCGACGCGGGCACGCCGTCGGACACCGGCACGGCCACCGACACGGGCACGCCGTCGGACACCGGCACGGCCACCGACACGGGCGCGCCGTCGGAC
>CAIMWA010000055.1 GCA_903845045.1 uncultured delta proteobacterium
ATGCCGACGAGCACGTCGAACTCGCCGCGGCGCAGGTCGCGGAGGATCTCCACGCGCTCGAGGGTGTCGATGTCCGAGTGCAGGTAGCGCACCTTCACGCCGAGGTCCGCGTAGTACTCGGTGAGGTCCTCGGACATGCGCTTGGTGAGCGTGGTGACGAGCACGCGCTGGTCCTTGGCGACGCGCGCGCGCACCTCGCCGAGCAGGTCGTCGACCTGGTCGCGCACCGGGCGCACGGTGATCTCCGGGTCGATGAGCCCCGTCGGGCGGATGATCTGCTCGACGAAGGTGCCGCCGCTGCTCTTCAGCTCGTACTCGCCGGGCGTCGCCGAGATGTAGATGGTGCGCCCCATGCGCAGCTCGAACTCGTCGAACTTCAGCGGGCGGTTGTCGAGGGCGCTCGGCAGGCGGAACCCGAACTCGACGAGGGTCTCCTTGCGCGCGCGGTCGCCGCGGTACATCGCGCCCACCTGCGACACCGTCTGGTGGCTCTCGTCGATGAGCAGCAGGTAGTCGGGGCCGAGGTAGTCGATGAGCGTCGGCGGCGCCTCGCCGGGCTTTCGACCCGAGAGGTGCCGCGAGTAGTTCTCGATGCCGTGGCAGAAGCCCACCTGCTCGAGCATCTCGAGGTCGTACATCACGCGCTGCTCGAGGCGCTCGCGCTCGATGAGCTTGCCCCGCGATGACAGCTCCACGAGGCGCTCGCGCAGCTCCTCGCGGATGGCGTTCACGGCCTTCGACATGAGCTGCTTCGGCGTCACGTAGTGCGACCCCGGGTAGATCTCCACGGTGCGCAGCTTCTTCAGCACCTTGCCGCGCAGCGGGTCGATCTCCGCGAGGTCGTCGACGGTGTCGCCGAAGAACGCCACGCGCACCGCCACGCTCTCCTCGTACGCCGGAAAGATCTCGACCACGTCGCCGCGCACGCGGAACGTGCCGCGGTGAAAGTCCACGTCGTTGCGCTCGTACTGCATCTCGACGAGGCGGCGCAGCAGGTGGTCCCGCGGGTACTCCTCGCCGACGCCGAAGGCCGCGACCATGCCCATGTAGGCCTCGCGCGAGCCGATGCCGTAGATGCACGACACCGACGCGACGATGATCACGTCGGGGCGCGACAGCAGCGAGCGCGTGGCCGAGTGGCGCATGCGGTCGATGGCCTCGTTGATGAGCGCGTCCTTCTCGATGAAGGTGTCGCTCGCGGGGATGTAAGCCTCGGGCTGGTAGTAGTCGTAATACGAGACGAAGTACTCCACCGCGTTGTTCGGAAAGAGCGAGCGGAACTCGGCGTAGAGCTGCGCCGCCAGCGTCTTGTTCGGCGCGAGCACCAGCGTCGGGCGGCCGTACGCCGCGATGACCTGCGCGGCGGTGTACGTCTTGCCCGAGCCCGTGACGCCGAGCAGCGTCTGGTGCCGCTCGCCGCGCGCGAGGCCCGCGAGCAGCGCCGCGATGGCCTTGGGCTGGTCGCCCTGCGGCGCGAACTCCGAGACGAGCTCGAAGGGCGAGACCCTCTCCTTGGCGTCGGCCACGCTCAGCCCATGTACGGGTAGCGCCACGCCACCGGAGGAACGAAGGTCTCCTTGATGGTGCGCGGCGACACCCAGCGCAGGAGGTTCAACGCCGCGCCGGCCTTGTCGTTGGTCCCCGACGCGCGTCCGCCGCCGAACGGCTGCTGCCCGACCACCGCGCCGGTGGGCTTGTCGTTGACGTAGAAGTTGCCCGCGGCCTGGCGCAGCACCGTGTGCGCGTGCGCGATGGCCGCGCGGTCCCGCGCCCAGAAGGCGCCGGTGAGGGCGTACTCGGAGTCGTTGGCGCAGCGGGCGAGGGCGTCCTCGTACCAGCTGTCGGCGTAGACGAAGAGCGTGAGCAGCGGACCGAAGAGCTCGCGCTGCATGAGCGGATGCGACGGGTCCGTGGTGCGCACGAGCGTCGGACGCACGAACCAGCCCTCGCGGTCGTCGGCGCCGTGGTGCAGCACCTCGCAGCGCTCGTCGGCGAGGGCCTGCTGCACGGCTCCGGTGAGCCGGTCGTAGGCGCGGCGGTCGATGACGGCGCCCATGAAGTTCGAGAGGTCCGCGACGTCGCCCACGGGGATGGTCGGGAGCACGTCCATGAGCTTCGCGCGCAGCGCCGGCCAGAGCGACGCCGGCACGTACGCCCGCGACGCCGCCGAGCACTTCTGCCCCTGGAACTCGTACGCGCCGCGGATCAACGCCGTGGCGAGGGCGTCGACGTCGGCGCTGGGGTGCGCGAAGACGAAGTCCTTGCCGCCGGTCTCGCCGACGAGCCGGGGATAGCTGCGGTAGCGCCCCTCGCCGACGCCGGCGCCCACGCGCGCCCAGATCGAGCGGAACACCTCGGTGCTCCCGGTGAAGTGCACGCCGGCGAGGTCCCGCGAGGCGAGGGCGCGGTCCACCAGCGCCGCCGGGTCGCCGAGGACCACGTTGATGACGCCCGGCGGGAGCCCCGCCTCGCGCAGCACCTCGAGCACGAAGTGCGTGCTGAACATCGACGCGGGCGAGGGCTTCCACACCACCACGTTGCCCATGAGCGCCGGCGCCGTCGGGAGGTTGCCCGCGATGGCCGTGAAGTTGAACGGCGTCACCGCGAGCACGAAGCCCTCGAGGGGGCGGTGATCCAAGAGGTTCCACGCGCCGCCGCCGGACAAGGGCTGCTCGCCGAGGATGCGCGGGAGGTAGCCGACGTTGAAGCGCCAGAAGTCGATGAGCTCGCACGCCGCGTCGATCTCGGCCTGATGCGCCGTCTTCGACTGCGCGAGCATCGTCGCGGCGACGACCACCGAGCGGTACTTCGTCGTGAGCAGCTCCGCGGCCTTCATGAACACCGCCGCGCGCGTGCTCCAGGGCGCCTCGGCCCAGCCCGGCGCGGCCTCGCGCGCCGCCGCGATGGCGTCGTCCATCACCGACGCCGGGGCCGAGTGCCACGCGCCCAGCGACAGCGCGTGCTTGTGCGGCGCGCGCATCGGCACGAGGTCGCCGGTGCGCACGTCCTTCGCGCCCACCCGCGAGCACGGCTCCACGGGTTGCGAGGCCAGCGACGCGAGCGTGCGCAGAAGCTCGTCGCGCTCCGGCGTGCCCGGCGCATAGCTTCGCGCGACCTCGTTGACCCCCGGCGGGACGTTCACCGTGCTGTCGATCATGGCGCGCACTCTACCCCGCGGCGCGGCCGCCGACCCAGCGGCGCCTGCCGTGGTCACGGGCCCGGGGCCGGGGCAGCGGCCGGGGCCGTGCGCGTCGGGACCGAGACCGGGAACGTGCAGTTGCGCCCGCAGGACTCCTCCCACGCCGTGGAGCCCCGGCGGTCCGAGTCGTAGACCGCGCCTGAGATTCCGTGAAGAACGAGCTCGAGGTGGGCAAGCGGGAGGTCGGTCGGCTCGACACCGACGGGCGTTCGCCACTCCGCCGGACCGCCGCGGGAGGTGCCCCGTTCACGACATGCCGTGAACGGCTTCACGACATGCCGTGAAACGCTCCGCGGGGCGCATCGCCGTCCGCCGCCACCCATCGCCGCCATGGCGGCCGGCACCCCCGCCACCCTGGCGGCGCCCCGCATACGCCTGGATTTCAAGCCTCCGCGGCGCCGGCACGGGTCGCGCAACCGGTGTCGGCGCCATGCCCGCCTCGCCCTCGCACGAGACGCTGCTCGTCTGGCTCCGCGACGCGCCGGATCTCGCCGATCGAGGCATCGAGGGAGCGTCGCGGGTGGAGCATCGGGGTTCGCGCGCACCCGGGGCGTGAGCGATCTTCGCGCCCCATGGCGCCGGCGGGCTGAAGCCCTATCACTTCTACACATCTACGAGCTCCCGGTGGGGAGGATCATTTCCCAACTCTTCCCGACGAAACGGCTCGCATCGCCCACGCCCGGCGGACGAGCAGCCGGGCTCTGCCCTGTCGGGATCGTGCC
>CAIMWA010000056.1 GCA_903845045.1 uncultured delta proteobacterium
CCTTCGTCGGACCGGTGCTCGGCGCCTCGGTGGCCGGCGGCCTCACCTTCGCCAACGTGACGAGCTACCTCGCCCTCGATCCCGCGGCGTACACCGTGCGCCTCGTGGCGCCGGGCGCGACGGGCTGCACGACGTCCCTCGCCGGCCTGCCCGACTACACGCTGCCTTCGCTGCCTTCCGGCGCGTGGGCGACGGTCGCCGCGGTGGGCAACGTCGGTGACACCGGCGCCACGGCGTTCACGGTGCGCCCCTTCGTCGACTCGCACGGCGTTCCCGCGGCGGGCAAGGCGAACGTGCGCTTCGTGCACGCCTCGCCAGGCACCCCGGCGGTGGACGTCGGCGTCGTCGCCGGCACCACCTTCGTCCCGGTGTGGACGAACACCGTGTTCCCCGCGGTGGGCGCCTCGGCGACGGCCGACGCCAACGGCTTCCTCTCCATCGACCCGCTCGCCGGGGCGACCATCGCCGTGCGCGCGACGGGCACCACGACGAACGCGCTGACGATCCCGAACGTCGCCATGCCTGCGGGCTCGGTGAACTCCGTGTTCGCCATCGGAACCCCCATGGGCACCGGCGCCAGCCGCCTCTCGGCGCTCGTCTGCGCCGACCGCACCGCGGCCAGCATGGGCCTCGCGCCGTGCGTCCGCGTTCCCTGAACGATCGTCCCTGAAAAGAAGCGCGCGACGCGCCGGCACCTCCTCGCGAGGGCCGGCGCGTCGGCCATTTGCTACAGCGCGACGAGGGCGGCGGCGACGGCGGCGAGGTCGGCCATGGAGTCGAGGGCCTGCACCGACGGTCCGCCGGCCTTGGCGAGCACGCCCCGCTGCCGACCGCCGACCACCACCGTCACCCGCGGACCGAGGGACCCGAGCCAGCGCCCCACGGCCCGCGCCCGCGCCGGGGCCAGCGGCGACGTCGCGCTCACGCAGACGAGCGTCGGCGCGTGCGTCGCCACGGCGTGCTGCATCGCCGAGAGGGGCGTGTCGGCGCCGAGGTTCACGGGGTTCATGCCCGCCGCGCCGAGCACCGTCGCCACCATCAGCGCCGGCATGACGTGCGTGTCGCCCTCGGGCGTGGCGCCCACGGCCACCGGCGCCCGGGCGTCCGGCGTCGCGAGGCCTCGCAGGTGCGAGAGGGCCTGCTGGCACGCGTCCGTCGCGCGGTGCTCGATGAAGACGCCGTCGTCGGACTGCATCCAGAGCTCGCCGATCTCGGTCATCGCCGCGCGGATGGGACCGTCGCAGAGCTCCGCCACGGTGACGCCCGCAAGGTATCGCCCGAGGAGCCACCCGCGAACGGCCTGCACGTCGCCCTCGCGCAGCACCGCGTAGAGCGAGTCGTCGGCCTGGCGCACGCCCGGACGCGCCGGCGGGATCTCGGGCATGCCGAGGATCTCCGGGCGCAGCACGGGCACGCCGCTCTTCCGGATGAACCGGATGGCGTCGGCCAGCGCGATGCGCCGATGCCCGCCCTCGGTGCGCGACGCCGCCACGCGGCCGCCGTCGATCCAGCGCTTCAGCGACGACTCGCTCACGCCGAGCGCGTCGGCGAGGTCCTTCGGGGTGAGGAGCCGCGTGGCCATCTTCGTTGCATACACCCCCGGCGCCGAGATTCACCCCGGCCGCGCCCTCGGACGCACGAATTCATCTATTTTCATCGATGCTCTTGACGTGAACGATTTTTCGTTCACAGTGAACGAAATGAACGATTCGTCCTGCGTGCCGGCACGTCACTCCAGTCGCCTCCTCGCGCTGTCGGCGGCCGCCGTGGCGGTGCTCGGGGCGGGCTGCGGCTCCGCCGATGCGGTCCCTGCGGCGACTGACGCCGCCGTGGCCGACGCACCCTTCGCGGACGCGCCGCGCGCGGTGACCGACGCCGGATCGGTGGCTCCCGCCGATGCTCCGGAGATGACCGGGATCTTCCTGCCGCCGGTGCGCGAGTGCCGGGCGCCGATGCCGGGCGAGCGCGCCGGTGCGTCGCCGGGCGGCCAGGTGTGCACTTGGTCCGCGATCTCGGCGTCCACCGAGGAGGGCCGACGCTTCCAGGACTACGCCTCGTGCGCGCGGGTTCGCACGCAGCGGCCCTACCACGCGGCAGCGCCAGCCCCGGCGCCGGCGACGGCCGACGCGCGCATGGGCGACCCGACGTACGTCGCCGAGCTCGGGTGGGTGCGCAGCCAGATCCAGGCGTCGGC
>CAIMWA010000057.1 GCA_903845045.1 uncultured delta proteobacterium
CTCGTCCGGCGTCGCCGCCGCCGATCCGCCCGAGGCGACGCGCTCGGTGCATCGCCTCGACGTCTCCGTGACGACCCTCGACGACGGCGCGCACGCCGCGCCCGCGACGTACACCCTCATCCTTCAAGAGAACCAGACGGGGACGGTCTCCGTTGGCGCGAACGTTCCGCTGGTGGTCGCCCCCGGCGGCGGCGCGGCGGCCCCGCGGCAGGACGTGGGCCTCACCGTACACCTCTCGTACTCGATGCGGGGCGCCGTGGTGCTCGTCGCCGGCAGCGTCGAGATGACGTCCGTCGACGGGAGCGCGGCGACCAGCGGCGCCCGCACGATCCATCGCGTGCGCGCCGAGGGCGTGACGCCGGTGACGCCGGGCACCGACGCGCTCTTCAGCCGCATCGACGACGTCGCGGGGCATCGCCACTACGAGATCACCGTGGCGGCGCGCAGGCTGCTCTAGACGCGATCGCGGGAGGCGTCACCGGGCTTCACGCCGTTGCACACGATGGCACAGCGCTTCGCGACTGATTCTCGCGAAAATCACGCCATTTCGCATTGGTCCGCGATGTGCTCTGCTCCGGTGCATGGGTGCACGCGACGCGCGATCGCTTCGACGGTTGTTTCAACGGATGGTCTGCGTCGCCGCGGCGACGACGGGGTGCGGTGCCTCGGTGACGGAGTTCGCCGTCGATGCCGGCAGCGACGCCGGGACCCCCGCGGACGTCGGCACGCCCCGCGACGTCGCCTCACCGTCGGACGCACCGACGCCGAACGACGTGTCCCCGCCGGTCGATGGCAGTGCGTGCGCCGCGATGCACGTCGTCAACAACCCGGGGAGCTTGTGCTCCAGCGAGGTCGTGTCCTTTCCGTGTGGGATCCCCTCGGAGCTCGCCGCCGCGGGCGACGGCGGCGGGGCCATCGACACCGCGGTCTGCCACCGGTACTGCAGCATCGGCGGCGACGCCGCGGGCGTCCCGTACTGCTACGTCGCGCCCAACGGTGCGGGAGCATCGCAGCTCTACTGTCAGATCCCGTGCCCCGGCGGACGTCGCCCCGAAGGGTTCACGGATACCGCAGGAGGCTGCGACGCCAGCGTCGGCGGGTGGTTCGCGCGGCTGGCATCGCTCGAGGCCGCGTCGGTCTTCGCCTTCGAGCGCATGGAGCAAGAGCTGGATCTCTTCGGTGCTCCGACGGCGCTCATCGAAGAGGTCCGTCGCGCCGTGGTGGATGAACGAAGGCACACCGCGATGACCGTCGCGCTCGCCGAACGCTTCGGCGCTTCGCCGTCGCTCCCCGGGGGCTTCCCGATGGCGGCGCGGGACGTCGCCGCGGTGGCGCTCGAGAACGCCGTGGAGGGCTGCGTTCGCGAGACCTTCGGGGCCCTCGTGGCGACGTGGCAGGCATCGCACGCGCGAGACCCGCGGGTGGCGGCGGCGATGGCCGTGATCGCCGACGACGAGACGCGGCACGCGGCGCTCTCGTGGTCGTTGCACGAATGGGCCGACCGGCGCCTCGATGCCGGGACGCGGGGCGCCGTTCGTACTGCGATGGAGGTCGCGATGGCATCGCTCGGAGACGACCTCGCGCCGACCGTCGGGGAGGAGCTGTGTCGGGTGGCGGGCATGCCGTCACCTGCGGAGCAGCGCGCGCTCCTGGCGCAGCTTCGCGAGTCCGTGCGAGGATGGTGCGGGGACGCTTGAAGAGACACTCCCACACCGAAATGGGCTCGCCATGAAGTTCTTCGCCACGCGCTCGGCCCTCGCCGCCATGCTCACGACGGCCCTCGCGGCCTGCGGGACCACCGTGTCACCGGTGGATGCCGGGGCGGATGTGGCGAGGGCCCTCGACGCGACCGTCGTCGCGGACACCTACGCGCCGCCTTCCGGCGGGAGCTTTCCCGTGTACGACGAGAGCATCGTCGGGTCCGATGCACCCGGCGCCACCGACGCTCCGCCGCAGGCGC
>CAIMWA010000058.1 GCA_903845045.1 uncultured delta proteobacterium
CGGCCGCCGCCGGAGGCTCCGCCGGGGCCGCGGCGGGCGCGGGCTCCGGCGCGGCGGGAGGGTTCTGCACGACCGGCGTGGTGGGCAGCGGCGCCGAGGGCTCCATCACCGACGGGAGCGGGCGCGCAGGATCGTTGCGCGGCTGCGTGCTCGGGGCCGTCGGGTGCTCGACGGTCGGCGCCGGCGGCGTCGCCCGCGGCTCTTCGCCGGTGGGCGCAGAGCCCTGCGACGGGCCGTTGGTGTCCGGCGGCGGGCCGTCGTTGTGCCCGCTCATGGACGTGAACACGACGACCGCCGCGATGGCGGCCGCCGCCACGGCGGCGATGAGGCCGAAGGGGCCGCGCTTCGGGGCCGGCGCGTCGACCGCCGCGGGCTTCGCCGTCGTCGCCGGTGCCGCCGGGGTCGCTGCCGGGGCCTTCGCAGCCGCGGGCTCGCTGGTCTTCGCGGTCTCCTCGGGCTTCGCGACGACGGCCTCGACGGCCTTCTCGGGAGCCTTCTCCGCGGGCTTCGCAACGACCGGCTCGGCGGCCGCGGGCGTCTCTACCGGCGTCGCTTCGACCGCGGTCGTCTCGGCCGCAGCAGTCGCTTCGGCCACCGGAGCCGCCTCTTCGACGGGCGTCGCCTCGAGGGGCGCGGCCTCGACGGGAGCGGCTTCGAGGGGCGCCTCGAGGGCCGCCTCCTCCGCGGACGCCACCGGCTCGGCGGCCTCCTTGGCAGCCTCCGGGGCGTCGGCGGCGGGCGATGCCTCGACAGGGGCCGGGGTCGCCTCCGCGGTCGCTGCGGACTCCGCCGCGGACGCCTCGGCGTGAGCGGTGTGCGCGAGCGCGCGCAGCGTCTCGTCGAAGCCCGTGATGGTGTCGCGGCGTCCGGTCTCGCCCTCGCGCACGGCGTCGACGGGGGGCTTCGGCGGAGCCTCGGCCTCGACCGCCACCGCCGCAGCCACCGGCTCGGGCGCGGGCTCGGGCGCAGGAGGCGGGATCGGAGCCGGGGCCGGCGCGCTCACCGGCAGCGGCGGCATGCTCTTCACCGGCGCGAACGCCGTCGGAACGCCCGTCGAAGCGCGCTCGGCCTCGGCGCGTCCAAGGGCCTCGCGGGCGGCGCTGACGGCCTCGGCAGCCTCGGCGTCGCCCATGCCGACCTTCGTCGACTTCAGCGATCCCAGCGTCGAAGGGTCGGCCACCGGCGGCGCGGATTGGGCCTCGGCGCGCGACAGCCGAAGCGCCTCGCCGAGCATGGCGTTCATCTGCCGCATCATCGTCTGGTCGCCGGCGGACGGCAGCGGCGCGGCGTTGTCGCTGCCGAAGAACGCGCCCTCGGTGGCCTCCTGCGGGGCGGGCGGCACGAGGCTCGAGGCCGGCGGCCGCGCGGTCTCGAAATGCGGACCCGCGGTCTCGCCCTTGCGCACCATGATGCGCTCGATGACCTCGAAGCCCTCTTCGAGCTTCAGGAACCGCACGCCCATGCCCGGCGGGGCGTCGGGGCGCGCCTCGGCCTCTTCACGGCGCTGCACCACGCGGCCCGCCGCCTTGAGCACCGGCGTCTCGTCCCGAAGCTGGATCTCGATCTTGAGAAGCTCCCCGAGGGCGGGCGGCTTCGGGGTCTTGATCCACATGCCGCTGCGCGAGATGTCCTTGGCGTAGTGCTCGATGAAATCCTCGAGCGTGGCGCTCTTGTATTTCACCTTCAGCGCCTTGGCCTTGACCTTCTGTTCCTTGCGGGCTTCGTCGGACATGGGAATCTTGGATCTCCGGGAGCGTTTCGCTCGGCGCGTAGCATACTCGTGGACGGCGCCGAGGCGGAAACCTTGGGCCGTCGCGGGACGTTTTTCAGACCGCCCGGCGGCCCTCGAGGGCGCGTCCGAGGGTGATGGGGTCGGTGAATTCGAGCTCGCCGCCGTGGGGCACGCCGCTCGCGATGCGCGTGACGCTCAAGCCTCGCGCGCGCAGGCACTCGGCGAGGTAGAGAGCGGTGGCCTCGCCCTCGACGGTGGGCGGCGTCGCGAGGATCACCTCGCGCACGGCGTCGCGCTCGATGCGCTCGAGCAGCGGTGCGAGGGGGAACTCCTGCGGGCCGACGCCGGCGAGGGGGTCGAGCAGCGCGTGCAGGACGTGGTAGCGGCCCTGGAACACCCGGGCGCGCTCGACGGCGTCGGCGTCCGTGGGGCGCGCGACGACGCAGAGCACGTCGGCGCTGCGCCGCGGGTCGTCGCAGAGCACGCATCGCGCGCGGCTGGTGTAGGCCCCGCAGATGGAGCAGCGGCGCACCCGGTCCGCGAGCGTGGCCACGGACTCGCCGAGGGCCCGGGCGTAGCCGGCGTCGCCCCCGAGCAGGTGGTACGCGATGCGCCGCGCGGACTTCTCGCCGACGCCCGGCAGGCGCCCGAGGAGCTGCACGAGCTCGCGGATCGGGTCGCCTCCGTCGGTCACGTCACGCCGGGGATCTTGAGGCCGCCGGTGGCCTTCTCGACCTCCTGGTCCATGGCGTCCGAAGCGAGCTTGAGGGCCGCGTTGGCCGCGCCGACGACGGCGTCGAGGGCGAGCTCGCGGTCCGACGCGTAGAGCTCGGGGTCGATCTCGATGCGCACCAGCGAGCGCGCGTAGCTCGCGGTTACCTTCACCTTGTCGTTGGCGCCGGTCGCCTCGACGGTCTTGTCCTGGTTGGCCGTGCGGGCATCGTCGACGCGCCGCTGCAGGCGGCTCGCCTGCTTCATGAGCTCACTGATTCCACCGCGAAACTGCATTTCCGTCCGTCCTTCGCTCTCCGGGGCCGCGGGGCCGCGGGGCCGACACCCTACATCACCCCAAGGCGCGTCGCACCGGTTCGGGTTCCGCCCGCGGGCGTTGGGGTTTAGCATGCGCGCCCCGTGACGCCGCCGGACGAGATCCCCGAGGAGCCGCGCCCCCCCGCCGCGCCGGCACGCATGCCGAACGTCGGCGACGTGCTCGCCGGGCGCTACAAGCTCCTGCAGCGCATCGCGTCCGGGGGCACCGCGGAGGTCTTCGAGGCCGAGCACCACGTCACGCGGCGGCACGTCGCGGTGAAGGTCCTGCGCCCCGAGGCGCGCGGCGAGGGGGCGTCGGTGGAGCGCTTCTTCCGCGAGGCCAGCGCCTGCGCGGGCATCGACAGCGACCACATCGTCGCCGTGCACGACTGCGACGTCGACCCGGCCACCGAGGCGCCGTTCCTCGTGATGGAGCTGCTCCAGGGCAAGGACCTCTCGCGCTTCATCGCCGACACGCTCTCGCAGGGCACTCCGGTGCCGCCGTCGCTCGCCATGAACCTGCTCAAGCAGGTCGCGTCGGCGCTCGACAAGGTTCACGCGCGGGGCATCGTGCACCGCGACCTCAAGCCCGCGAACCTCTTCCTGAGCTTTCCGAGCGACGGCCCGCCGCGGGTGAAGGTGCTCGATTTCGGCATCGCGCGGGTCTCCGGCGACGGCAACGCCACGCGGCCCGGGCGCGTCGGAACGCCGCTGTACATGTCCGCGGAGCAGCTCGACGTCCGCGCGCAGATCACGTCGGCGACGGACGTCTGGTCCTTCGCGCTCATCGCCTACGAGCTGCTCGTCGGGCACCCGTACTGGATCGGCAACACGGCGCTCACGCTCTACACCCGCATCCCCGACGCGAGCGCGCACCCCCGGGCGACGGAGCTCGCGGTGCGCTACGGCGTGCACCTTCCGCGGGCCTTCGACGGATGGCTGCAGCGCTGCCTCGACCCCGACCCGACGCGGCGTCCTGCCACCGTCGGCGAGGCCCTCGGAGACCTGCTGCGCCTCTACGACCCCAAGGCCACGCAGCCGCCGGCCCGCGCCTCGTCGCCGTCGGTGCCCGCGGTCCGCGCCGGTCCTCGGCCGCCGCCGCCGCGCATGCCTCGGGGCTCGGTCCCGCCGCCGCGGGTGGCCACGGCGCCCGCACCGCCGCCAGCGTCCGCGTCGTCGGAGTCCGCCGAGGACGTGTCCGACGCGGACATCGAAGAGATCGAGGTGACGGAGCTCACCGCGCGCCCGGCGGAGCCCGCGGTGCGCCGGCGACGCGTCCGCTCGCACGCCCCGACGTCGGTGGACCACGACGACGACGATCGCCGTCCGACGATCCCGCTGGCGCCGGTGTTCTCTGCGCTGCATTCGAAGCCCGCGCCGGCGCCCGTAACCACGCCCGAGCCCGAGCCGGAGCTGCTGCTCGAAGGGTCCGCCGACGAGCGCGCGACGGCCGTGACGCTCGCGCTCCGGGTGCCTGCGACGGCCAAGGAACTCCGCGTGGTCGAGACCGTCGAGGAGCCTTCACCGGAGCCCCTCGCGCGCACCGACCGTGACGCCTTCGACGACGCGGTGCCGCTCGGGGAGCTCGACGTCGAGCCGGTGCTCGACCTCACGACGCGGCGCGATGCCGACGACGCCAAGCCGACCATCGTGCGCGGGCTCCACGCACCCCCGCGACCTGGGTCCCTGGACGACGCCGACGCGCAGCCCACGACGGCCCGGCGCGTCGAGCTTCCGCCCGTCGAGGACCCCGAGGACACCATCGGCGCGAAGGTCGCCGCCGCGATGCAGGAGGCCGAGCGCGAGCGTCCGGTGCGGCGGGTTCCGAGGTCGTTGGAGCTCGCCTCGACGGCGCTGCTGCCCGCGACGCCGTCGCCTTCGGCCGACGAGGCCCGTCCGTCGCGCGCGGTGCGACCGTCGACGCTGGCGGCGACGGCGGCGGTCACCATCGGCCTCGCGCTGGCGGCGGGGTGGGTGCTCTTCCACCACGACCCCGCGCCCACCGCGACGGGCGCGCAGGACGCCGCGTGGCGTGGCCCGAGCGCCTTCGAGGCCGCGTCGCTGGCGTCGACGGACACCGCGTGGTGCGGGGCGCTGCGCTCGCTCTACGACGCCCCGGGGCGGCGCACCGGCCCCGAGACCGCGCACGCCCTCTACGCCCTCGTCGAGGCGCATCGCGCGGGCGTGGCCCTCGCGCCGGAGCGCCAGGTCGCGATGCTCATCGCCCTCGACCGCTTCCGCACGCCGCAGGGATGGACCGCACCCGAGCACGCCGGCCCCGACGTCGAGGCCACCGCGTCGGCGACGCTGGCCTACGCGGCGATGACCGAGATCACCCGGGCCGAGACCGCGCGGGCGCGGGTGCGCGTGGCCCGCGACGCACTGCTCCCGCTGCAGCAGCCCGACGGCTCCTTCGACGCCGGCGGCGGCGGCGGACCGGACCCGCTGCGGGGCACTTCCATCGCGATGGAGGCGCTGCTCGCAGCCGAGTCGGCGGACCCCATCGGCAACACCGATGCCGTGCTCGCGCGCCGCCGGGCTGCCCACGTACTTCGCGAGGCCCTCGGCCGCGCCGACCACCCCGTGTGGACCGCCCCGGCGGCCCTCGACGCCGCCGTCGCCGCGCTCTGGTCCGACCGCGCGCACGCCCACGACGTCGAGCCCGGCGATGCGCTCATCGCGGCCCGCTACGGCGACCACCTCGGCGACCGCTGCCCCGACGGGCGCTGCGCCCCGGTGCCGGGCCTCGACGACGCGCCGTGGCTGCCCGGCTCGCTGCGCACGGCGGCGCGGCTGCTCCGCGACCCGGCGTCGATGCCCACGGCGTCGCAGCGAGCGCTGGCGGTGTTCGTTCGCGAGGGTGTGGCGGTGCTGGAGCGCGACCGCGCCCGCGGGAGCGAGCGCGACCTGTCGTGGCTTCCGCCGGCCGTGCAGGCCGTCAGCGAGCTGCGCCCCTGAGGGCTCTCAGCCGAGGGCGCGGGTGAGCTCGCCGTTGATCCGCTCCTCGATCTTGCCCTTGAGCGGGCGGAGCAGGAACGGGAGGTCGAGCACCACGCGCACGGACGTGTCGCTCACGGTGAAGCTTCCGTCGGCGGGCTTGGTGATCTTGAACACGTCGCCGCTCCAGGTGCCGACGAGGCCGGTCTCGCCCTTGATGCGGGCGAGCACCTCTTCGACCTTGGTGCGAACGTCGGCGCGGCTCAGCTTGTGATTGCGGGTGATGTCGATGGAAGCCATGCGTCTCTCCTGCGAAGGTACGGAGCTCGGAGGCTCCGCGGCCCGACGCTCTCACCGCGGTGAACGCGCCGTCAACGATTCGCCCGCACGGCCTCGGCGAGGGCGTCGACGTCCGCGTCGGCCGTCGAAGGGTTCGCGACGCACGCGCGCAACGCCGGGAATCGCCCCGCCACACGGGTATCCGTGACGAAGGCCACGCCCTCGCGCCGCAGCCGGGCCGCCTCCCGCGCCGGGTCGTCGGCCCCGCGGCGCATCGCCGGCGTCGCGAAGGCCACCACCGGCAGCGGTCCTTCGCCGAACACCGTCGCTCCGTCGTCGAGCAGCCGCGCGCGCAGCCGCTCGCCCAGCGCCGCGCAGCGCTCGACGCGCGCCGCCATGCGCGCCCAGCCCGTCGCCGCGAGCAGCGCGAAGACCTTGGCGCCGGCCGCCCGCCGCGACCACTGCAGCGTCGTCGACCACGGGTGCGCGCCGCCCGGAAGGTACGGCGCATCGACGCCAAAGACCTGCGCCGCGAGGTGCTCGTGCGGCGAGAAGAGCATCCCGGCGCCCTGGGCGGAACCGAGCCACTTGTGCGCGTCCCAGGTCAGCGAGTCGGCGCCGGCCACGCCGTCGAGGGCGGGCGCGACGTTGGGAGCGAGCAACGCCGTGGCGCCGAAGGCCCCGTCGACGTGGAGCCAGAGGTCCTCGGCCCGCGCGAACACCGACAGCGCCCGCAGCGGATCCACCGCCCCGCAGCTCGTGGTGCCCGCGGTGGCGGCGACGAAGAACGGCGCCCACCCCGCCGCGCGGTCCTCGCGCACGGCCTCGCGAAGCGCGCGAAGGTCCATGCGAAACGCGCGGTCGCAGCGCACCTCGCGGCACGCGCTTCGACCCAGCCCCGCGACCTGCGCCGCCCGCAGCACCGAAGCGTGCGTCTCCGCCGTCACGTAGATCCGTGGACGCGCCGCGAGCGACGCCACGCCGTCGTCGCGCACCGACGGAAAGTGCCTTCCGAGGGCGAGCAGCAGCGCGGTGAGGTTCGCCTCGGCGCCCCCCGTGGTGAACGTCGCGTGCAGCGAACCCGTCCACCCGATGCGGGCCGCGAGGGCACGGAGCACGTGGGCCTCGAGGGCCACCGCGAGGGGCGCTGCTGCACCGAGCGCGAGCGACGGGTCGTGCAGCGCGACGAGGGCGTCGGCGGTCACCGCGTCGGGCCCCGCGGGAGGCTGGAACAGACCGAAGAACCGCGGGTGCGACGCGTTCACGGCGCCGTCGCGGAGCCACTGGTGCAACGTCGCGGCGATGTCCGCGGGCGAGGCGGGAACGTCGAAGGTCCACGGCGCGAGGGCGGCGCGGGCGGCGGTGGCAGTGATCGAGGGGAGCAGCGGGCGCGACGGCGCCGACGCGGCGTGGGCGGCGGACTGCGCGTGCAGCGCCGCGAGGAGGTCGAGGAGCGGGCGGTCTTCGCTCAGGCGGACTTCGCGGCGCGGCGGGCGCGGCGCTCGGCGCTGAGGAGCTGGTCCCAGAGCCGGGGGAGGGGGTGGCGCTCGAGGGACTTCTTGTAGTCGCCGTCCTTGCCGTGACCCTCGGACGCCGCGATGGCGTCGATGATCTGCGCGCGCGACGAGAAGCGCGCCGCCACCGTCACCAGCAGGCCGTGGAGCCGCACGAGCTGCGTGTTCGTC
>CAIMWA010000059.1 GCA_903845045.1 uncultured delta proteobacterium
CTCGTCCGGCGTCGCCGCCGCCGATCCGCCCGAGGCGACGCGCTCGGTGCATCGCCTCGACGTCTCCGTGACGACCCTCGACGACGGCGCGCACGCCGCGCCCGCGACGTACACCCTCATCCTTCAAGAGAACCAGACGGGAACGGTCGCCGTTGGCGCGAACGTTCCGCTGGTGGTCGCTCCCGGCGGCGGCGCTGCGGCCCCGCGGCAGGACGTGGGTCTCACCGTACACCTCTCGTACTCGATGCGAGGCGCCGTGGTGCTCGTGGCCGGCAGCGTCGAGATGACCTCCGTCGACGCGAGCGCGGGAACCACCGGCGCACGCACGATCCATCGCGTGCGCGCCGAGGGCGTGACGCCGGTCACGCCGGGCACCGACGCGCTCTTCAGCCGCATCGACGACGTCGCGGGGCATCGGCACTACGAGATCACCGTGGCCGCGCGCAGGCTGCTGTAGGCGCGCTCGCGGGAGGCGTCACCCGGCTTCACGCCGTTGCACACCCTGGCACACTCCATCGATGCCGATTCTGGATGAAATCGAGGCATTTCACGTTGGTCCGCGATGTGCTCTGATGCGGTGCATGGGTGCACGCGACGCGCGATCGCTTCGACGGTTGTTTCAACGGATGGTCTGCGTCGCCGCGGCGACGACGGGGTGCGGTGCCTCGGTGACGGAGTTCACCACCGACGCCGGCACCGATGTCGGAACCTCGGTGGACACGGGCTCCGTCGTCGACACCGGCACCACCGTGGACGTCGGCACGCCGCGCGACGTCGTCGCGCCGACCGATGTTCCTTCGACCAACGACGTGTCCGCTCCGGTGGACGGCGGTGCCTGCGCGGCGATGCATGTCGTCAACAACCCGGGGAGCATCTGCTCCAGCGAGACCGTGTCCTTTCCGTGTGGCGTCCCTTCGGAACTCCTCGCCGCGGGCGACGCCGGCGGGGCCATCGACACCGCGGTGTGCCAACGGAACTGCAGCATCGGCGGCGACGCCTGGGGCGTTCCGTACTGCTACGTCGCACCCAACGGGGCGGGAGGGTCGCAGCTCCATTGCCAGATCCCGTGCCCCGGCGGACGGCGTCCCGAGGGCTTCGCCGATGCGGCGGGAGGATGCGATGCCGGCGTCGGCGGGTGGTTCGCGCGGCTGGCTTCGTTGGAGGCGGCGTCGGTCTTCGCCTTCGAGCGCATGGAGCGAGAGCTGGGGCGCTTCGGGGCACCGACGGCGCTCCTCGAGGAGGTCCGTCGCGCGGTGGCCGATGAGCGCAAGCACACCACGATGACCGTCGCGCTCGCGGGGCGCTTCGGCGCGGCGCCGGTGCTCCCCGCGGGCTTCCCCATGGCGCCGCGGGACCTGGCCGCGGTGGCGCTGGAGAACGCCGTGGAGGGCTGCGTTCGCGAGACCTTCGGGGCCCTCGTCGCGACGTGGCAGGCAACGCACGCTCGAGACGCACGGGTCGCGGCGGCCATGGCGGTGATCGCCGAGGACGAGACGCGGCACGCGGCGCTCTCGTGGTCGTTGCACGCGTGGGCCGACGAGCGACTCGACGCCGGGACGCGGCGTTCGGTCCGTGTCGCGATGGAGGGCGCGCTGGCGTCGCTGCGAGACGATCTCGCGCCGACGGTCGGCGAGGATCTGTGTCGGGTGGCGGGCATGCCGTCGCCGGCGGAGCAACGTGCGCTCCTCGCGCAGCTTCACGCGTCCGTCCTGGGTTGGTGTGCGGAGGCTTGAACGCCGACCGGGGACACCGTTGCCGCGTTGCCATCCGCGTCGCGGCGGGCCCCGGAGTGCAACAACGTCACTGTGTCCCCGAGACGGGGCCTCAGCGCGCGGCGTCGTCGGCGCGGCCCAGCAGGTACTCGATGCGCGCCCGCGCGACGCGGCGGTCGACGACGGCGTTGGTGCGCTCGATGCGCGCGCGGAGGAGGTCGGTCTCGGCGTCGGTGAGCTCCGCCGTGGTGGCGCGCCCCGCGCGGAAGAGCTCGCGCCGAACGCGGTGCGCCTCCTCGGCGCTCTCGAGCCCGCGCGCCGTCGACTGCGCGGCGGCGACGCTCTCGCGGAGGGCGCCGGCGGCGGTGGCGAGATCCGTGCGAAGCGCATCGCGGAGGGACGCGGCCTGCGCGTCGACGGAGGCCGCGCGCGCCTCGAGGCCCCGGGCTCCAGCCGCGCCGCTGGCCGTGTCGTTGGGCGAGTAGCTCAGCGCCACGCCGAGGGACCACGTTCCGTCGAACTGGTCCCGCGGGGGAAAGATCCGCGGGTTGGGGTCGGCGTAGAGCGCCTGCGCCGTCGCGCTCACCACCGGGAGGTACGTCGCGCGCGTCGCCCGCGCCTGCGCCGCGAAGCCGTCGCGTTGCGCCGCGAGCGCCCGGAGCTCGGGGCGCTGCGCCACCGCCTCATCGACCATCGCCGCGAGCGTCGCCGGCAGCGTCGGGTCCGCGCCGGACTCGGTGATCTCCTCGACCTCGCCGAGGGGCGTCGCGTCGGCGAGGTGCATGGCCGTGCGCACGCGCTCCTCGCTGGCCTCGCGGAGCGCGTCGGCCCGCGCCACGAGGAGCTCGGCGTTGGCCACCTGCGTCTCGGCGCGCAGCACGTCGACCCGCGCGAGCGCGCCCGCGGCCTGAAGGCGCTGCGCGTCGTCGCGGTGCTCGCGCGTCTGCGCGAGGGTGCTGCGCGCGACCTCGGACTGCATGCGCGCGCGCACCCATTGGTAGAACGCGAGCCGCGCCTCGAGGGCGGCCCGCCGGCGTGCGGCGTCGAGGGTGAAGCGCGCGCCGTCGCGGGTGCGCTCGGCGGCCGTCATCGCCTGCGGCAGGCGCAGGAGGTAGTCGGACAGCGGTACGACCAGCGTCGCGGCGAGCTGCGTGCTGTTCGACAGCGACGGGATGCTGAGCGGAACGTTGAGCAGCGGGGCGTTGGGCGACACGGGGCCCAGGGGCTGCCCCGGCGCGACGACGATGTTGCCGAGGAGGAACGTGCCGAGGTCCGAGAGGCGGGTGTACGAGGCGCCCACGGAGAGGCGCGGGAAGAAGGCCACGAGGGCCTGGTCGACGCCCGCGGCGGCGGCGCCGAGGTCGAGGTCGCGGGCGCGCACGTCGGGGCTCGTGCGGACGGCGCGCTCGGCGACGGCGTCGGCGGTGAGCGCCTGTGCTGAAGCGAGCGCAGGCGCGGCGACGAGGCCGACGAAGAGCGCTGCGCCGCGAAGGGCGCGGTGGATCGGGAGCATGGCGATGGACCTTTCTGCGATCAGTGCGCGGCCGAGGCGTCGACGCCCGTGCGCTGTCGCTGCAGCAGCCCCACGAGCAGGAACGACAGCGCGAACACGGCGATGAGCGTGGCGTAGTTGTCGGAGAACGCGAGGATCAGCGCCTGCCCCCGCACGCGGTTGGCGAGGACGGCGACGGCCGCTGCGTGCGGGTCGCTGGTGGCCGCGACGACGCCGCGCTCGAGCGAGGTCATGGCGTCCTGCGTGACGGACTCGTAGACGTTGACGTGGGCGGCGAGCGCGGTGCCGTGCACGTGCGTGCCGCGGTCGATCATGGTGCTCATCCACGCCGTGCCGATGGAGCCGCCGAGCTCGCGGGTGAGGTTGAAGAGCCCCGCGCCGGTGCCCATCTGCGAGGGCCGCAGCGTAGACAGGGCCATCACGCTGAGCGGCATCATCATCGCCGAGAGCGCGAGCGCGCGGAGGTACAGCGGGCGCTGCATCGCGGCGGGGTCCGCCGTCTGGTCGAGCGCGACATTGTACGACATCGAGAGCATCATCAGCAGCACGCCGACGGAGACGAGAAGGCGCCCGTCGATGCGGTTCCCGAAGCGCCCGAGCAGCGGCATGATGAGGATCTGGATCCAGTTGCACTGGAGGAACAGCAGCCCGATCTGCAGCGCCGTGTAGTGCATCACCGCGCCCGCGTAGAGCGAGAACATGAACGTCGCGCCGAAGAGCACGGTGCCCACGAGGAAGTTGAGCCCCGTGGCGGCGGCGTAGGGGAGGTTGAGGAACACCCGCAGGTCGACCACGGGGTGCGGCGTCTCGAGCTCGTGCACGACGAAGGTGGCCAGCGAGACGAAGGCCACGGCCGCGAAGACGCACACCTTGGTGCTGTCGAGCCACCCCTCGCGGTTGCCCTCCTCGAGCACCCACTGCAGCGATCCCATGCCCGCCACGAGCAACGCGATGCCCGTCACGTCGATGGGATCCCGCGCGGGGACGAAGTCGGGCTGGTTCACGTGCTTCCACGCGAGCCACGCCGACGTCAGCCCGATGGGCACGTTGATCAGGAAGATCCAGTGCCAGCTCCCGATCTCGATGAGGTAGCCGCCGACGGTGGGCCCGAGCAGCGGCCCCATGACGGCGCCGAGGCCGAAGAGCGCGCCGGCCATGTTGCGCTGCGGACCGGGGTACGCCGCGAAGAGGATGGCCTGCGACGTCGGGATGATCGCGCCGCCGCCGATGCCCTGGAGCACGCGGAAGAAGACGAGGGACGGGAGGTTCCACGCGAGGGCGCAGAGCGTCGAGGCGACCACGAAGAGCAGCACCGACGCGGTGAAGTAGCGCTTGAAGCCGAAGCGGGCCTGGAGCCACCCGGTCATCGGGATCACGACGACGTTGGCCATCATGTAGCCCGTCGACACCCACGCGATCTGGTCGAGCGGCGTGCCGAAGCTCGCGCGGATGTCGCTGAGCGCGACGTTGACGATGGAGATGTCGAGCAGCGCCATCAGCGCGCCGCTCATCGCGGCGAGGGTGATGAAGAGCTTCGAGCCGGTGACCGTGGGCTTCATCGCGGCGCCCCTTCAGCGGCCGTCGACGAAGACCGTGACGTCGGCGCTGAGCCCCGGGCGCAGGCCCGCGTTGGCGGCGCCGTCGATGCGCAGGAGCACCGGCACGCGCTGCGTCACCTTCACGAAGTTGCCGCTCGCGTTGTCGGGCGGAAGCAGCGAGAAGCGCGCCCCCGTGGCGCCGGCGAGGCTCTCGACGCGGGCGGCGAAATGGCGACCCGGGAACGCATCGACGCGGAGCTCGGCGCGCTGGCCGGCGCGCATGGCGCCCACCTGGTCCTCCTTGAAGTTGGCCACGACCCAGATGTCGTCGGCGGGCACGATGGCGAGCAGCGCGCGCGACGGGTCGACCATCTGTCCGACCTCCACGGTGCGCCGCGAGATCACGCCGTCGTGCGGCGCGCGCAGCGTGGCGTAGGAGACGTTGAGCGCGGCGAGGCGGCGCGAGGCCTCGGTCTGCGCGAGGCGCGCGCGGGCGAGGGCGAGGGCGGCGCGGGCCTGCTCCACCTGCTGCGGTCCCGTCTGCGCCACCTCGAGGCGGCCGCGGGCGCTCTCGAGGGCGCCCTGGGAGCTGTCGACGCCGGTGTTGGCGGCGTCGAGGCGCGCGCGTGCCTGCGCCCACTGCGCGGCGGCCTGGTCGAACTGCGACTGCTGGGTGTCGAGCAGCGACGACGCGATGGCGCCCTGCGCCGCGAGGGCGCGGGTGCGCTCGAGCTCCGTCTCGGCGAGGTGGCGGCGCGCGGCGGCGGCGTCGAGGTCGGCCCGCGCCTGGGCGATGGAGGCGCGCGATCCCTGCAGCACGCCGGCGCTCTGCATGAGCCCGCCGCGGGCCTGCACGAGGTTGGCGGCGGCGCTGCGCTCGGCGAGGGCGAGGGCGCTCTCGGCGCTCGCGACGCCGGCGCGGGAGGCGTCGACGTCGGCGTCGGCGAGGGCGAGACGCGCGTCGAGGTCGCCGCGGTCGAGCTCCACGAGCACGTCGCCCGCGTGCACGGTCTGGTTGTCGCGCACGAGCACCTGCGACACCTGTCCGGCGACGCGGGCGGAGACGTTGATGATGTGTCCCTCGACCTGTGCGTCGTCGGTGCTCTCGCGTCCGAGGGTGAAGTGCCGCCAGGTGCCGAAGGCCCCGCTCGCGACGAGCGCGAGACCGAGAAACACCAGCGGAGCGCGGCGGCGCGGACGTGCGGGCGCGTCGACGGAGGCCGCGGGGGCGGCGTCGGGCCGGGCCTCGCGCGCGGCGGTGTCGGAGGACTCGAGCGACGAAGAAGCGGTGGTCATGGCGAGGCCGCGCATCATCACGGCGCATGCCATGCGCGGCGCTCGCAAATTCACCGGCGAACAGGTCGCACGGGGGTGTCGGCGGGCCGACAGGTGACGCTTTCCCGACGGGAGGCGCCTGTCGCTTTGCCGACGATGCCGCCGCACGCGCACCCCTGGCGTTCGCTATGGTCGAGCGGCCCTTGAAGAACTCCCACGCGCCCGACGCCGCTGGCACGCCTCTCGCGAAGGACGAGCCGGGAGCGATGCGCCGCTACACCTCGTACCGCACGGAGCACACCACGCGCGTCGCGTCGCGCTGGCTCGCGGTGCGCCCATGGGTGGTGATGCCCTACGCGGCGGTGCAGCTCGCGCTGGTCATGCTCGGGGGCCTGCAGTGCGAGCGCGTCGCGGTGATGATCGGCCTCTACGTCGCGCACATCGCGTCGCTGTTCTATTGGACGGCGCGGGTGCGGGCCGGGGCCGACGCGGGCGAGGTCTCGTTTCGCTCGAACCTCGGTGTGCTCTTCGTGCACGCCCCGCTGGTGGCGCTCACCGGGGGGCTGCCGGGTCCGCTCGCGTCGAGCATGCTCGGCGTCGTGACGGGCAACATCGTCGCGTTCGGCGACGGTCTCCGTGCAAAGGTGACGGTGGGCCTCGCGGTGGCGATGTCCGTGGCGATTCCCGTCGCGACGCGGGTGCTCGGACCGGCGACGATCACGCCCGGCTACGCGACGCTCTGCGCGGTGGCGTCGATGCTGTTCTCGCTCTACATGCTCAGCACCATCGTGATGCGCTTGGCGACGGCGTACGAGGCGGCGGGGGAGTCCCTCGACTGCGCGCGCACCGAGCTCGTCGACGAGACGCAGACCCGCGCACGCACCCTCGAGAGCGTCGGCGCCCGCGTCGCCCACGAGCTGAAGAACCCCCTCGCCGCCATCAAGGCGCTGGTGCAGCTCGCCGCGTCGACGCCCCACGAGGAGAAGCGCGTGCAGCGCCTCGCCATCGCGTCGGCGGAGATCGAGCGCATGGAGTCGGTGCTTCGCGCGTACCTGACCTTCGAGCGCCCGCTCGAGGAGCTGCACGCGACGCCCGTCGACCTCGGAACGCTGGCCGCCGAGGCCGTCGCGCTGCTCGACGACCGCGCGGGCGAGGCGGGCGTGGCCCTCGCGTGCGCGCCCGAGCCCGTGGTGGCCGCGGTCGACGCACGGCGGCTCCGTTCGGCGCTCATCGACCTGGTGTCCAACGCCGTCGAGGCGAGCGCGCGCGGCGCGCGGGTGACGGTGACCGTGCGCGCGGCGGACGCGGGCGCGGAGATCGAGGTGGCCGACGAGGGCCGCGGCATGTCGCCGACGGAGCTCGCGCGCGTGGGCACGCCGTTCTACACGACGCGCGAGGGCGGCACGGGGCTCGGCGTGGTGCTCGCGCGGCAGACGGTGACGCAGCACGGCGGCGCCCTGCGCTTCGACAGCGCCCCGGGGCGGGGGACCCGCGTGACGCTCACGATCCCGCGGGAGCCCACGCCGTGACGCGGCCGACGGTGCTCGTGGTCGATGACGAGCCGGCGCTCGTCTACGCGCTCGGGGAGTTCCTCGACGACCGCGGCTGGGGCCACCGCGGCGCGACGGACGGGGCCGACGCGCTGACCAAGGTCGACGGCGTCGACGCGGTGCTCACGGACCTCTCCATGCCCGTCATGGACGGCTTCGCGCTCCTCGCGGCGCTGCGCGCGCGGGACCCGTCGCTGCCGGTGATCGTGATGACGGCGCACGGCGACGAGCGCGTGGCGGTGCGCGCGATGAAGGCCGGGGCCTTCGACTACCTCACCAAGCCCTTCGACCTCGACGAGGTGGGACTCGTGCTCGAGCGCGCCCTCGAGACGCACCGGCTTCGCGCGGAGAACCGCCACCTCTCCGCGGAGTCGGCGCTCGGCCGGCGGGTCATCGCGTCCTCGCCCGCGATGCGCGGACTCCTCGACGCGGTGGCGCGCGTGGCGGGCCGCGACGTGACGGTGCTCGTGCGCGGCGAGACGGGCACCGGCAAGGAGCTCGTCGCGTCGCTTCTCCACGCGCAGGGACAG
>CAIMWA010000060.1 GCA_903845045.1 uncultured delta proteobacterium
GACGGGCGCGCGCGGCGCGTCGTGGAGCACTCGGTCTACAACTGGGTGGAGCTCGTCTATCAGGCCTTCGGCCAGACGATCCCGTCGGATCCGCACAAGGTCGCGCTGCTCGGCGTGCGCGAGGAGACGTTCTCCGACGGAGCCGGGGCGTCGGCGGAGCAGATGACCGCGAAGGAGGCCGCGGCGGGCGACACCACCGGCGGCGCGGTGCAGGGGCTGCACGCCGACGCGCGCGTCGCCGACCGCTTCGATCGGGACAAGAAGGGCAACGCGCTGCGCACCAAGACGGCGTCGCGGGTGACCTTCAACGACATGCTCTACATGGTGTGGACCGAGCAGGGTGCGCAGCACGACCAGCACGTGCAGGCCTTTCGCTGCACCATCGACCCGGGCTTCAACGAGGAAGACACCACGGGCACGCCGCTGCTCTGCGAAGGCCTGCTCTACAAGGCCCGCCCGACGGTGCACAAGGACAACCCCGGCGCGCTGCAGATCTATCGCGGCAGCGCCTCGGCCATCCGCACCGCGCGCGACGCCACGAAGTCACGCAACGTCTTCACGAACCTGCAGGACGCGCTCATCGAGCCGCATGCGCAGAACGGAAACCAACGGTGGCTCTTCTGCGCCGACGAGCCCGACAACCCGAGCATCCACATCCATTGGTCCCTCGACTACGGCGACGACGGCCCGGTGCGCAACTGGTCCACGGGCTGCACGGTGCTCGCCCACGCGCGGGTCTCGGACCGCTACCAGACCGACTTCCGAGGCCATTGGAAGAGCGCGCCGAACAGCTCGGAGATCCCGTACCTCGTGGTCTCGAGCAAATACCTGGTGCTGTATGATGCGTGGCAGGCGGAGCTGCGCCGCGACCCGTCGGGACCCGCGACGCCGGCGTCGGTGATCCGCAAGGAGGGCATCCCCCTCATGCCGGGCGCGCACGGGACCGCGGGGCTGCGGCTGCCGTCCATCGCGACGGCGCCCTTCGTCACGTCGGTGCAGGAGGCGGTGCAGCAGCTCACCGCGGGCACCTATGCGTCGGCGCCGCGCGGGAGCTCGCAGGCCGCGCTCGCGGCGAACCTCGATCGGTCGCTCACGAACCTCGGCATCGCCACGCTCGCGGTGTGACCCGCGGCGCCGCGCTCAGGCGTCCTCTTCCTCTTCCTCTTCGTCGTCGCCGAAGGCGGCCGCCATCGTCGCCATCTCGGAGATGAAGTTCCCGAGCGCGGGATAGAGCGCCTTGGTGTCGCCCTGGGTGAGCTGCACCGTCGTGCCGTTCACCGTGAGCTCGGTCTCGCTCCAGCCGATGGCGTCGGGGTCGATCTCCGTCCACAGCAGCGCGTTCGGGTCCTCGAGGATGTTCTTCCACACGAAGTGATCGGTGGTGATGGCGAAGCCCTCCTCGGCGCTGCCGAAGACGGTGTCGTCGAAGAGCACCAGCACCTTCTCGTCGTGCTCGAGCGTGTCGGCGTGCATGGTGCGCGCGCTCTTCAGCTTCTTCGCGGGGATCTTCGGCTCGAAGAAGAGCGAGTCGTGGCTGCCGAGGCTCTCCTGCGCGAACGCGGTGATGTTCTCCTCGGTCCAGTCGAAGGTCTCGCCCTCCTCCTCCTCTTCCGTCTCTTCGGCCTCGACCACCGGCGCCGCTGCCTTGCGGTTGATGGATCCACCGTAGGTGCGAGCCGCCGCTGCGACCGGCGCCGCGGCCGCCGCCACCGCCGCAGGGCGCGCCGCACTCGACGCTGGGGACGCCGCTGCAGGAGCCGCTGCCGGCGTCGCAGCCACCGGTGCCGCTGCCGGAGACGCCGCGGGCGCAGACGCGGGAGCCGCTGCCGGCGCGGCGGGGGCAGCCGGTGCCGTGGGCGCAGCGGCGTGCGCGGCCGCCGGCGGCGCTCCGGGGATGGACATCGTGCGACCGCAGAACTCGCATGCGAGCACGGCGGCGATGGACTGGAGCGGCACGGGCGCGCCGCAATTCGGACACTTCAGGACTTCGACGGACATTCGGCACCTCCCAGACGGTCTCTTCCCTTATCACGGGTCGCCCGGGGGGCCATCGAAGGTTCCGACGGCGGACGGGCCGCCGCACGGCGCGGTCGCTAGGCCAGCGACACCGCAGGCTCGAAGTTGCTGTGGATGACGCCGGGCAGCGGCACGCCGAGCCGCACCGTCGCCACCGGACCCTTGGCGATCTCCCGCGCGTCGTGGATCAAGACCGACGTGTTGCCGTCGGCTCCGTCGATGACCCAGGTGAGCAGCCAGCCGTCGCCCTCCGCGGTGCCGCCCGGGCGCGCTGCGAACGCGGGCGGCGAGCAGAGGCGGGTCGCACCGGCGGTCCACCGATCGACGGTGCCGGTCTCGGTGTCGAAGCGCGCGAGGCCGTGGTGGTACCCGAAGAACCCCGGGGCGGGCTCGTCTCCCGCGGCGTCGGGCACGGAGCCGTAGAGGAACCGGTGCTTCTTGCCGCGGAAGCGGCGGTCCATGTCGAGGGCCTCGCTGGGCACGTCGGCGAGCACGCGGGTCTCGACGACGCGCCCGTCGGCGGGGGCGATGACATGGCGCACGAGCCGCGGCAGCGCGTTCGCGACGCGCTCCGTACGACCGATGCGTCGGAGATGCTCCGCCGGCGCGAGCACGTCGAAGGGCAGCTCCGCGTCGTAGCTCACGCAGTCGAGCACCACGCGGTCTCCGTCGTCCCACGCGTTGAGGCAGTGGAAGATGATCGCCACGTCACCGGGGACCTGCACGCGCACGGCCTTGCGCCCGGGTTCCCGCGGCACGAGCCACAGCGCCGGCGTCTGCCCCGGCGGAATCGCGAAGCTCTCGAAGATCGTCTTCGTGCCCAGCAACGCGGGGAGCACCGAGAGCCGGGCCGGGAGCTCGGCGCACACGTACCACCGCGACGAGAACGCGTGCCCGTGCACGATCACCGGCCCGGCGCCCAAGGTCACGGGCTCGGACTGGCGAACCACCTTCCGCGACGCGTCGAGCTCGACGAAGCGGAGCACGTCGGGCTTGCCCGGCTTCTGCGTCTGCACCCACGCAACCAGCCGGCCGCTCTCCGGGTCGACGCGCGGCATCGGAGCCATGAGCGTTCCGGCGGGCGCGAGGGAGCCCCAGCGCTCCTCGCCGACGGTGGCCAGCGTGGTCGCATCGAGCGCCGCGTGCCCGCCGTCGTTGGACGCGTAGACGGCGCCGCCGAACGCGTAGACGTCGTGGTTGCACGGGTTGCCGGGCACCAGCTTGAACACGTTGGCGAAGGCGCCCGGGAGGTTCGTGAACACCCCGCGCTGCGCCATGCGCCCCTTGGCCTGCGAGGCCTTCCAGAGGGGGGTCTCGACCACCGCCGCGCGGAGCCGCATCGCACCGTCGCCGAAGGATAGCCCCGCGACGACGCCGTGACCGTCGAAGAAGTTGAGCGTGTCCGGGCCCACCTCGAAGACGCCGCCGCCGTTGCGGAGCAGCGTCCCTCGCAGCGCCGGCGGCACCTCGCCCTCGACGTCGGACACGCGGATCGCGCGGGTCTCGGGCTGGCTGTGCATGAACGTCTCGTAGGGGGTGCGCGCGGTCATTCGCGCACCGTAGCGTGCTTGCGACGTTCGCGGGGAGCCGCATCGATCGGCCCCGGAACGCCTCCCCCCTCGACGCTGGCGTCGTCGTCGCGCACGGCCGTGAGCGTGGCGGGCGATCGCAGGGTGAAGCCGGCGGCGTGGGTCTCGAGCACGCCCTGCTTCTGCCAGCGCGACATCGCGCGGATCACCGTCTCGAGCGTCGCTCCCACGGCGAACGAGAGGTCGCGGCGGGTGAGCGGCACCGGGATCGTCCACGCCCCGTCGGCGGCGACGGCGCCGAAGCGGCGGTGCAGGTCGAGGAGCAGCGCCGCGAGCCGCTGGTGGACGTTGCCCGCGCACATCACCGCGAGCTTCGCGCGCAGCGCCCGGGCGTGCGCGAGCGCCGCCGACGTCATGGCCAGCGACGCCGCGTGGTCCCGCGCCGTGGCCTCACGGAGCACGGCGGCGGGGATCAGCAGCGTCTCGACGTGCGCGGTGAGGGGGGTGGCGTCGCCGATGTACGGGCCGCCGTCATACGCGACCCAGTAACCCAAGGCCTCGCCGGGACCGAAGACGTCGAAGAGCGTCGGGCGCATGGCGAGCCCCGGGTCGACGAGCTTCACCATGCCCGCCACCACGACCTGGAAGTGCTCGGCGCGCGCGCCGGCCCTCCAGATGTGCTCGCCGAGGCGCACCGACCGGAGTCGCGCCTGCGCGGCGGCCGAGCGCACCACCTCCGCGCCGAGCCCCGCCACGAGCGGGTTCGCGCCGAGCAGCCTTTCGATCCTCGCGAGCCCGCGGAGTTCCGGTGCTGCCATCGGCGGCGATGCTACGCGCCCTCACCCCGTGCCGAAGACCGCTCGCTCGGCCTCCAGAGCCCGGGGAAAGAGCACGTTCGACTCGAGGTGGATGTGCTGGTGGAGGTCCTGCTCCAGGGCGTGGAGGGCGTCGTACCAGGCGCGCCACGTGGGGCAGGCGTCGGCCGGAGCGGCGTAACCCCCAGTGCGCTCGCGCAGCGCCGCGAGGATCACGCCGACGGCCTCGTGCTCGCGGTCCATCATGCGCACGGGCATCGCGACGGATCCGAAGGGGGCCTGCGCGGGCTCGCCGGCCGCGAGGGACCGCACGTACGGAAACAGCACGCGCTCTTCCTTCATGAGGTGCGGCAGCAGGTCGGCCTCGAGCTCCCGTGCGAGCTCGCGCAGCGGTGCGACCTCGGGGTGCTTCGCGCCGTGGGCGTTCACGACCTTGGCGCCGAGCGCCGCGATGCGCGCCAGCTCGTCGCGGGTGAACGCGTGGTGCTTCGCGAGAAGGTGGTCGACGAGGGCGTCGAGGGGCTGCGCGGTCCAGTCCACCGCCGGCGGAGCGGGCTGCGCGGCGAGCTCGGCGAGGGCGCCGCGCACCGTCGACGGCTCCACCCCGGCGGAGGCGCACGCGGCCTCGAGGGTGTGCCGCCCATGGCAGCAGTAGTCGATGCCGAAGCGCTCGAAGATCCGCGTGGTGCCGGGCTGGCGGGCGGCCATCTCGCCCACCGTCGGCTCGCTCTGGGTCTCGTTCATGGGGGTTCCTTCCGCAGGAACTCCTTGGGGCGCTGCGCCGCGGCCCCGATGACTTTTGTCAGGCGGCGACGAGCGAAGGCCGACGGAGCTCCCACTCGCGCAGCCAGCCCGAAACCGCCGCGCCGGGCATGGGCTTGGCGATGAAGTAGCCCTGCGCGAGGTCGCAGCCGAGGGAGCGGAGGTGGTCCCAGTCGGCGCGGTCCTCGACGCCCTCGGCGACGGTGCGCAGACCCAGCTGCCGCGCGATGTGGATGCTCCCGAGCACGAGCGCGTGGTTGCTCGCCGAGGCGTGGGCGCCGTGCACGAAGCTGCGGTCGATCTTGAGCTCGTCGAAGGGGATGTCGCGGAGCTGCGTCAGCGACGAGTGGCCGGTGCCGAAATCGTCGATGGAGAGGCCGATGTGCTTCAGCCGCAGCCGCGTGAGGATGTCGAGCGCCACCAGCGGGTTCTTCATGAGCCGCGACTCGGTGATCTCGAGCACCAGCAGCCGCGCCGGGACGCCCGAAGACTCCGCGGAGCGAGCGATGTCGTCGGGGAAGTCGAGGCGCGCGAGGTTGTCCATGGAGACGTTCACCGCGACGTGGAGGTCGAGGTGCTCATCGAGCCACGACCGTGCCTGCCGCAGCGCCCCCTGCATCACCACCGCCGTCAGCCCGTCGATGAGCCCCGCCTCCTCGGCGAGGGGGATGAACTGGTCCGGGAACACGATGCCGTCGACGGGGTGCTGCCAGCGCACCAGCGTCTCGACGCCCACGACGCGCCCGGTGCGCAGGTCGACCTTGGGCTGGTACCAGTTCACCAGCTCGTGCTGCGCGAGCGCCGTGCGGAGACGCTCCGACGAGTAGATGCGCGCCGTCATGCGCGGACGCGCCCCGGTCGGGTGCGGCGAGCCGAGCACGCTCCGGAGCTGGTCCGGCGTCACCGGCTTGCGGAACGCACCGGCGACGTCGAGGCGGTGTCCCTGCGCGAGCTTCTGCGCCGTCTGCAGAATCCGCTCGTCCTCGCCGCTCAGCAGGACGAGGGAGCCCTGGAACGCGAGGCGCCCGAGGTGCCGCACGAACTCGACGCCGTCGATGTCGGGCATCTGCAGGTCGAGCAGCACGGTGTCGGCGCAGGCCACGTCGGACTCGAGCAGCGCCAACGCCGCCCGCGGGTGCTGATGCGCCACGACGTCGGTGAAACCCAACTCCTTGAGTTGGTGCATCACCAGGCGAAGCACGAACGGCTCATCGTCGACCAACAGGATCTTCAAGAGAAAACCTACTGATTCTGCACTCTAGGGTCGGTTCATCGCGACGTCGATGGCCCGCAGCACGGTTGCCAGGTGGACCTCGAAACGACCCACCACATCGTCGAGCTCCATCTTACGACGCAACTTCGCCTTCTCTTCGAGATCGGCGCAGAGGCCGCCGAGCTTGAGGGCTCCGACGCTTTTCGAGGACGATTTCAGCTTGTGGGCCAGCCGGCCGACCTCGGCGTCGTCCCCCGCGGCGTGCGCGGCGACGAGCGCACGGCCGAGGCTGTCCGCGTTGCTGCGGTAATCGAGAAGGAATTCGCGCACCACCGCGCGGTCGTTGCCGACGAGCGACTCGAGCACCGAGACGTCGAGCACGACGTCGTTCGCCGGCGGCGGCACCGAGCCCGGCACCTCGGCGACGACCCCCGCGGGATGGGCACCGGAGCCGCTGCCGAGCCAGAGACGCAGCGTCGATCCGAGGGTCGAGAGCTGCACGGGCTTCGTCAGGTAGCCGTCCATGCCCGCGGCCTGGGCGCGCGCCGCCTCGCCCCGCAGCGCGTTCGCCGTCAGCGCAAGGATGGGCATGCGCTCGCCGGGCGCCTCGCCGCGGCGGATCTCCCGCGCCAGCGAGTAGCCGTCCATCTCGGGCATGTGAAGGTCCGTGAGCAGCAGCGCGTGGCGGCGCCGGCGGTGCAGCACGAGCGCGTCGACGCCGTTCGAGGCCACCTCGCACGCGTAGCCCAGCAGCTCGAGCTGCTGCACGATGACCTTCTGGTTCACGGCGTCGTCCTCGGCCACGAGGATCAGCTCGCCGCTCGCCCGCGCCTCGATCACGCTCTGCTGTGTCGGTCCATCGGCGGGGGCCGGGTCGTCGGCGTGGAGCGCGGGCCCGGGGCTCTGCCGTCCCGCCGCCACGGCCACCGCGTGCAGCAGCCGCGACGCGCGGAGCAGGTCGCACTCCACGGTGACCACCTGGGGGTGCGCCACGCGCACGCGCGCCCGCTCGCCGGGGACGAACGCGAGGTGCCGCACGAGGTCGTCGCCCTCGTAGTACCGCAGCAGCATCGCGGGCTCGAAGCGCTCGCCGTGCACCACCACGCAGAGGCGTTGCAGCGCCCTGGCGACATCGGCGACGGCGGCCTCGTCGGCGCCACGCTTCACCTGCGCGCCCGCGGCCTCCAGATGCCGTGCGACGTGCCCGGCGTCGAAGCTCCGCGCGCCATCGACCACCACCACGTCGAGGCCGTGCAGGTCCGGACGCACGGTGGCGGGCTGCGACCGCGATGACTCGAGCGGGAGGCGCACGATGAACGTCGAGCCCTTGCCGGGAGCGCTCGCGACCTCGATGGAGCCGCCCATGAAGTCCACGAGGCGCCGCGTGATGGCGAGGCCGAGGCCCGTGCCGCCGAAGCGCCGCGTCGTCGACGTCTCGCCCTGGGTGAACGACGTGAAGAGCTTGCCGAGCACCTCGTCGCTCATGCCGATGCCGTTGTCGACGACGCGCAGCACGATGCCCGCCGCGCCGTCCGGCGGAGGCTCCACGGCGACCTCGACGCGGCCCCGGCCGCCCACACGCCGGCCGCTGAACTTGATGGCGTTCCCGGTGAGGTTGTAGAGCACCTGCCGCAGGCGCATGGGGTCGACGCGCACCTTGGCGACGAGCTCCGGCGCGACGAAGGCGTAGAGGTCCACGTCGCGGCTCGCGGCCACGCCGACGAGCGACGCGCAGAGGTCCTCGACGAGGTCGCGCAGGACCACGTCGGTGGGGTCGAGCTCGAGGCGCCCGGCCTCGATCTTCGAGAAATCGAGGATGTCGTCGATGACCCCGAGGAGCGTACGGCCGCTCGCCTGGATCGTGCGCACCGCGTCGAGCTCCCGCGGCGGAAGGTCGGCCTGCGCGAGGATCTCGGCCATGCCGAGCACCCCGTTCAGCGGCGTGCGGATCTCGTGGCTCATCGTCGCCAGGAACGCCGACTTGGCCTTGTTGGCCTGCGTCGCCGCCTCCATGGCCGCGACGAGCCGCGCCTCCTGCTCGCGGCGGGCGGTCTGGTCCGAGTGCGTCCCGACCGCACGGAGCGGCTTGCCGTCGGGTCCGTGTTCGACGACGCGCCCACGGCTGCGCATCCACCGCCAGGCCCCGTCGGCGTCGCGGAGGCGGAACTCGACGTCGCAGGTGCCCGTCGCGAACAGGGCCTCGACGAGGCGCCGCGGCGCGTCGGCGTCATCCCGATGGATCAGAGCATCCACGGCCTCCTTGGTGGGAGGAATGCTCCCGGAGGCGTAGCCGAGCATGGTGAAGCAGCTCTGGCTGAAGATCGCCGTGCCGTGGGCGAGGTCGGCGTCCCACAGCCCCTCGGACGCGGCGTCCATGGCGTACTGGAAGCGCTGGTCGCTCTCGCGCACCTGCTTGAACGCCTCTTCGAGGGCGATCTCGTTGCGACGTCGCTGGACGATGCTCCAGACGTCCATGGCGATGAGCTGCAGCTCCTGGGCGTCGATGTCGTCGTACGCCGACGGCTTGTTGCCCACGCCGAGGAGCAGCCGCGTGGCGGCGCCGTCGACGAACGGCACGGCGAGATGCCGACGGACCGGAACGTGGCCGTCGGGGTAGCCTGCGCGCACCGGGATCGCAGCGAAATCATTGTGCGTCACGGGCCCGCCCTCGCGGACGGCGTCGGCCCAGACCCCCGGCGTGGCGAGGTCGAAGTGCTGCCCCGCGAGCACGGCGCACTGGGCGCGCACCGACAACGACCACGCCCCGAGGCTCACGCGCCCCGCGGCCTCGTCGACGAGGTGCACGTAGCCGACCTCGCTGCCGGTGAGCCGCACCGCCTCGTCGATGCACAGCTCGAGGATCTGCTTCTCGGCGAGGCCGCTCGCGCGCTGGCTGAGCCGCAGCATGGACTTCAACCGCTGGTCGGCGCGTCGAAGGATCGTGTTGGCCTGCGCCAGCTGCGTGGTGCGCGCCGCGACGAGCTCCTCGAGGTGCTCGCGATGGCGTTGAAGCTCGCGCTGCACCTCGACCTCGCGGGACACGTCCTGCAGCGACCCGACGGCGCGCACGGGGCGGTCGTCGGGACCATAGACCACCTGCGCGCGGATGCGGCCGTGCATGTCGAGGCCCGCCGTGGTGGCGACGCGGGCGACCTCGTCGAAGGGCTCCCAGGCCTCCACGGCGCGCTCCCACAGCGCGAGGATGCGCTGGCGCTCGCCGTCCGGGAGCATGTCGAAGAGGTCGTGGTCCCGCGGTCCCGCGTCGCCGGCGAGGCCGATGAGCTGCTGCACCGACTCGGAGCAGCGCATGCACTTCGTCGCGAAATCGTACGCCCAGCCCCCGAGGCGCCCGATGGCCTGCGCCTCCACCGCGAGGGCCTGGTTCGCGCGCAGCTCCGTGAGGTCGACCCACGCGACGAGGAGGTCGCCGCCGACCATGGACATGTGCCCCACCACGGTGCGCTCGGTGCCGTCGCGGCAGGTGACCCTGAGCTCCGGCGTGTGCACCGGCCGGCCCTTCGCGACGGCCTCGAAGTCCTGCGCCGCGAAGGCGAGGTTGCGCGAGCGCACCGCCGGGTCCGGAAAGAGGTGCGCGAAGCACTGCTCCACCGTCGGCAGGTCGTCGAGGGTCCAGCCGTAGGTCTGCTGGAACGCGACGTTGAGGCCGAGGATCGTCCCCTCGGCGAGGCGCGACACCATGATCGGCAGCGGCACGGCGTCGAAGAGGCCGCGAAAGCGCTCTTCGCTGCGGAGCCGCCGGCCACGGTCCACGGCGCGCTGGTGCACGACGCCCAGCAGCCGCGCGAGCTCTTCGAAGATCGCCACGACCTCGGCATCGAAGTACGACGGCAAGCGCGCGTAGAACGCCAGGATCCCGATCACCTCGGAGCCGTCGGTCACGGGCACGCAGACGCTCGAGAGGTTGCGGTTCGCGATCGCGACGCTCGCCCACGCAGCGGTGCGCGGGTCCGTGGTGAGGTCGTCGATCACCTGGGTCTTGGCCGTGCGCGCGGCGACGGCGGCGCTCCCACGCCCCGACACCTCGTTGGGGTCCAGCACCATCCGCGTGCGCAGGACCTCGGTGGCGCCCGCGCCGTGCGCGGTGACCGGCACCAGCACGCCCGCGGCACGATCGACGGTCGCAGCCCACGCGAGGCTGAGATCCTCGGACGCGGCCGCCGCCTCGCAGAGCCGTTCGAACGCGACCTCGAGCCCGTCGGCGACGAAGAGCTGTTCGCCGGCGTGGTTGAGCAGGGCGTAGAGGCGGTTGACGCGCTCGAGGCGCCGCTGCGCCGCGCGCTCGTCGCTGACGTCCCGCGCGAAGCCGGCGATCTGGCCTTCGTCGCCGAGGGCGACGGTGCTGACGTCGATGTCGCGCACGACGCCGTCCTTGCGACGCCACTCCGTCGAGAAGCGCATCCGTCCGCTCTGCTCGATGGACGCGCGGATCTCCGCGAAGCCCTTCGCGTCGCCTTCGACGACGAATTCCGCCATCGGACGCCCGACGAGCTCGGCCTCGTCGTAGCCGCTCATGGCGCAGAAGCCGTCGTTGACCTCGAGGATCCGGCCGGCGGCGTCCATCACGGCGTAGCCGTCGGTGGAGGCCTGCACGACGCGCTGGGTGCGCGCCGCGAGCCGCGCGTTCAAACGCTCCAGCTCGGCGCTCCGCTTGGACCAGGGGGCCCGCGCGAGGGCCGCGACGAGGGCCGCCGCGAAGAGCACCGATCCCGCGACGATGAACGACAGCGTCACGACGGGCGCCTCGGCCTCGGCGCGATCGATCTTCGCGACGACGACCCAAGGGCTCCGGGGCACCGGCGCGAGGGCCGCGAGCACGTCGACGTCGCGGTAGTCGCGGGCCTCGGCGACCTCGGGCGACGACACCGCGCCCGCGCGCGCAGCCAGCAGCGCCCGGTCTCGCATGCGGTTCGACGGCACCGCGCTCGCCGCGACGGAGGCGCGCGTCGACACCACGAGCATCGCCGCGTCCCCCGAACGCTGGAACAGCTCCCCTTCGACCGTCGCCCGGCCCGTCACCGCGTCGCGAAGCAGCGGATAGAGCATGCGCGCGGCGTCCATCTCGAGGAGCACGGCGCCGCGCACGACGCCGCGGACGATGACCGGCGACGCCGCGCCGTAGGTCGTCACGCCGTCGAGCGCCGACGCCAGCGGAACGAAGGCCGAACGGCCCGTCCGCAGCGCCTCGGCGACGGCCTCGCGGGCGACGGGTCCCGGCGCGACATCCCCGACGGAGACCACCACCGCGCCGGCCGCATCGAAGACCCGCGCGGAGTGATAGCGGTACGCGAGCATCGATTGCCGCAGCGTCGCCTGGGCGATGGACCGGGCCTCGTCGCGCGCACCTGCGCCCAGCACGTCGTCGACGGACTGCTCGACCTCCCGATGCTCGGCGAGGAGCGCGGTGTCGGCCATGCGCTCGTCGAGGTGCGCGCGCAGCGTGGTGACGCGGTTGCTCGCGACGCCGACGAGCAGCTCCTTGCTGATCTCCCGGGACTCGCGCGCGAAATGGCGGTACGTGCCGAAGCCCACGCCGACGAGCACCGCCAACGCTCCCGCCGCTCCGGCCCAGTACCGTGAAACCCCGGGAGGCTCGGGCTCCGGAGGCTTCGAGGGGCGTTTCGGGGGCTGCGAAGCCATGCGTGGCCGAGCGTCGCCCACGGCCGAGGCACCCGCAAGGGAGGCTGGGGATTGCGCTAAATCTGCGTTGCCGTGCAATTTTCCGCACAGCATCGCCGGGGCCCTGCGCCGGGCGCTACGGCGCGCTGCATCCGCCGCGGGCGGCGCGCTCGACGGCGGCGCGGGCCTCGGCGTTGGCCTCGCTGCGGGCGAGGAAGGCTCGGGCCCGCGCGCCATCGATGCGCGCGAGGGCGGCGAGGGCGGCGTGGGCGACCTCTTGTTCGTAGGGAGGGAGCGCCGCGTCGCCGACGGTGTTGGCGATGCTCTCGAGCCCGTCGCCGGCCGCGCGGTCGCAGCGCAGCGCGAGGGCGTCGACGGCCTCGCGGCGCAGCGTCGACGCGCGGGTGACGTCGCGCGCGAAGGCGCCGAGGCGGGCCGTGACCGTCGGTGATGGGTTCACCGCGAGGGCCCGCAGCGCTGCGCGCACGACGACGGTGGTGTGCGCGTCGAGGGCCGCGAAGAGCGCGTCGGCGGCCTCGGCGCGGGGCCCGAGGGACGCCGCCGCCGCGGCCCGCACCGAAGGCCAGGTGTCGTCTGCGAGCGCCGCACGAAGGGACGCCACGGCGTCGGCGCGTCCACGGAGCGCCGCGGCCGCGGCCGTGCGCACGCGAGGGCTCGCGTCGCGCAGCGCACGCAGCAGCGACGGGGAGGTTCCGTCGAAGCGGGCGAGCGCGTGGCAAGCCTCGACGCGCAGCTCGGCGTCGGCGCCCGCGGGCTCGTCGCCGGTGGCCACGGCGCCGAGGAGCGCGAGGCCCGGAGCATCGCCGCCGAGGGCTGCGAGGAGGCGCCAGCGGGTGCCGAAGTCCGTCGCCGTCGACCATGCCGTGCGGGCTCGCGCGGAGAGGGCCGGCAGCGCGGCGTCGTCGGTGGCCACGGCCTCGGCGGCCACGCGAAGCCCGCGGGAGAGACCGGGTTCCCCGTCGGCGATGCCCTGCGCCCACGAAGCCACGGCGCCCTCCCGGGCGGCTCCAGCGAGCATCGCGCGAAGCGTGGGGAGCCCCTCGTGCCAGGCGTCGTCCGAGGCCCCGAGGAGCGCCGTCGCCGCCCCCAGCCGCGCGCCCCAGGACACGCGCATGGCCGCCAGCACGCGAAGCGCCCGGGGCACCGCGGGGAGCACCGACGCCAGCGCCGCGAGGGCCGGCGCACCCGCCAGAACGAGCGCCTCCTCGGCCGCCGCGGCGGTGTCCGCACGCCCGAGGAGCCGCGCCACCGCGGTGAGCGAAGCGGCGTCGTTGGTGCGCGCGAGGGCCCGCGCCGCACGGCGTGCCGCGACGGGTCCGAGGTCGCCGAGGGATCGTACGAGGGCCGTGCGACCGGGCTCGCCGAGGCCGAGGAGCAGCGCGAGGGCCGCGTCGCCGTCGGGTCCATCGGCGGCGGCGAGGAGCGAGGCCACGCCGCCATCGCCGGCTTCATCGAGGGTGGTGACCGCGGTGATCGCAGCGACCTCGCCGGGCGCGAGCGCCACGAGCGAGATGCACGTCGGGTGATCCACGTGCGGAACGGTGATGCGCACGCGGCGCGTGCCCGTCGCCTGCGCGAGGGTCTCGGGGCTCAAGGTGACGCGGCGCCGCACCGGTCCGGGTTCCATGGAGAGCAGCCACCGGGTCGGGAGCGCGCGTGCGGCGGAGGTGAGCTCGAGGTGCCGCAGCCCCGCAGGACCGAGCGCGAGCCGCGCGAACCACCCGTCGCCGTCGGCGAAGGCCATGGCCCCGGAGCCACGACGCGCGACGATGGATCCGTCGGCCCCGCGGAGCGTCACCGACGCAAGCGCGCGCGCACCGGGAGCGCCGCCGACGACGCTCACCGGCGCCATCGCATCGGCGGGGATCTCGGTCCACGATGACTGCGCGGTGCGCCGCAGCGTGGCGTCGAGCGACCGCACGAAATACCCCGTCGCATCGAGGTGCGCGATCTCCGCGGGCAGGTCCGCGAAGCCGCACGGCGCATCACCTTCGCGCGTCGTCTCGAGGGTCACGCCGCCGTGGGTCCAGTCGATGCGGCGGCGGGTGCGCATGCCGACGTCCTCGCCCTGCCATGTGGTCGCACCCTGCCACGCGAGCACCGGAGCGGCGTTGGGAAGGCACGTCACGACGAGCGCGGCGGAGTCCGTGGAAGCCACGGCGACGCGGCCACCCGCGGTGCCGAAGGTCGCGTTGGCCATGGTGGGTGCGACCGTCGCCGCGAGCGGGGTCGCGCCGACGACGCCCTCGACGCTCCAGCCGTCGGCGGTGCGGTGGAGGCGTGCGGTGCCGCAGAGCGCGGGGGCGTCCTGCGCCGCGGCCGCGCGCGCCACGAGGAGCACGGCGAGCGCGGCGGAGGGCCTCACGCGTCGGAGCCGTTGAGCGCGCGGGCGAACTCCTCGAGGGCCTTGCGGGCCTTCGCGCTCATCTTGCGGGGCACCTCGACGCGCGCGACGGCGATGAGGTTTCCGCGGCCGCTGCCGTCGACGTACGGAACGCCGAGGCCCTGCAGCGTGAACGCCGTTCCGGGCTGCGTTCCGGGTGGAATCTCGACGCCCACGGGGGCTCCGTCGAGGTTCGCGAGCTGCACGCCGCCGCCGAGCGCCGCGGTGTGGAACGGCACCGGCACCTCGGCGATGAGGTCGTGCCCCTCGCGCTGGAACTTCGAGTCGCCCTCGACCTCGACGACGACGAGCAGGTTGCCCGGCGGGCCTCCGTTGGGACCAGGCTCGCCCTGCCCCTGCACGCGGATCGCCTGGCCATGGTCGATGCCCGCGGGGATGGACACCTTGACCTTCTTCTCCGAGCGCACCTCGCCGCGGCCGCCGCAGTCGCCGCACGGCTTGGCGATGACCTTGCCCGCGCCGCCGCACTGCGGGCACGGCATGGCGATCATGAAGCCCATGGTGCCCTGGGTGACCTGGCCGCGACCGCTGCACTGGCGGCACTGCACCGGAGCGCTGCCCTTGGCCGACCCGGACCCGCTGCACCCCGCGCACGTCGACGGGAAGACAACGCTCACGTCGCGCTTGGAGCCGTAGACGGCATCGCGCAACGACAGCCGCACGCCGGTGCGCAGGTCGCGTCCGGCCTGCACCCGCGGTTGACCACGTCCGCCGCCGCGCCCGCCGCCGCGTCCACCGCCGCCGCCGAAGCCCGCGCCGAAGAAGTCCGCGAAGAGGTCCTGGAACTGCTCGAAGATGTCCTCGCCGCCGCCGCGGAAGCCCTGCCCCTCGAGGCCGGCGTGGCCGAACTGGTCGTAGACCTTGCGGCGCTCGGGGTCCGAGAGCACGTCGTAGGCCTCGGTGACCTCCTTGAACTTGAGCTCGGCCTCGTGGTCGTCGGGGTTCCGGTCGGGGTGGTACTTGAAGGCCTCCTTGCGGAACGCCTTCTTGATCTCCTCCGGCGCGGCGGTCTTCGCCACGCCGATCACCTCGTAGTAATCGCGCTTCGGGGTCGTCATCTTCCGTTTTTCTAGAGAAGGTCCTTGAGCTTCTCGAACAGCGAGCGCTGCGGGGCCGCGGCGTTCTGGCCGAGGGACGACGCGAGCTGCTCCACGAGGGCCCGCTGGGCGTCATCGAGGGCCGTCGGAACGACGACCTGCACGGTCACGATCTGGTCGCCGCGGGAGTAACCCCCGAAGCGCGGCATGCCCTTGCCGCGGAGCCGAAGCTCCTGGCCCGGCTGCACGCCCGGGGGCACGCGAAGCTTCACGGCGCCGTCGAGCGAGGGCACCTCGAGCATCGCGCCGAGGGCGGCCTGAGGAAACGACACCGGCACGGTGCAGCGCAGGTCCTGGCCGTCGCGGGTGAAGATGGCGTGCTGGGCGATGCGAACGGTGATCTCGAGGGACCCGGTGCGCGCCCCGGCGCCCGCCACGTCGCCGTAGCCCTCGACGGTGCGCGTTGCGCCGTCCTCGATGCCCGCGGGGAGCACCACCTGGAGCTTCTCGGCGCGCTTCGCCACGCCCGCGCCGCTGCAGTGCGGGCACGGGTCCCGGGGCTTGGATCCGCGGCCACCGCAGGCCCCGCACACCCGCGCCATGCGGAACGGACCCTGCTGGTACCGCACCTCGCCGCGCCCGCTGCACGCCGCGCAGGCGTCGATGGGCGACCCCGCCGGGGCGCCGCGGCCGCCGCAGGGTTCGCACGCAGCGATGCGCTCGAATTCGAGGGTTTTCTCGCAGCCGCGGGCGGCGTCCTCGAGGGAGAGGGTGACCTCCTTGGAGACGTCGCGCCCGCCGCGCACGGCCCCGCGCACGAAGTTTCCGACGCCGCCCATGTTTCCGAAGAGACCGCCCATGAGGTCGCTGAAGAGCTCCTCGATGTTGATCTGCTGGAAATCGGGCATGCCGTTGGACTGCGGCGCCGTCCCGAAGCGGTCGAAATGGGCGCGGCGGTCAGGGTCCGACAGCACCTGGTAGGCCTCCGAGGCCTCCTTGAACTTGGCCTCGGCGGTGGCGTCGCCGGGGTTGCGGTCGGGGTGCCACCGGAGCGCGGCCTTGCGAAACGCCGCCTTGATCTCGTCACCGCTCGCGCCGCGGGCGACGCCGAGCACTTCGTAATAATCCGCGGCCATGAGGGCGGAGCACTGTATGTCCCCCGGGGCGCGGCTGCAACGCGGGCGGGGATGGCGGTGGGGACACAGTTACGTTGTTGCATTCGCGCGTAAGGACGAGGTGGAGCGGGGACACAGTTACGTTGTTGCATTCGCCGCCCCGCGCGAGCTCCGCGCTCGCCGAACGAGCCCCGTGTCGAATTGTGGTCCGAAGGACGCATCCGCTTCGGGCTCCGGAACGAAACGAACGCATGTCGCGACACGCTCGTCTGTTTCGCCCCGGCGCGGTCCATCATGTGATCGCGCGCTTCGCCTGGCACGCGTTCCGCCTCGCGGGACGGCGTGAGCGCTCGGACTACCTGCGTCGCCTGGGAACGAGCCTGGCGCTCTCGGACTGGAAGCTCCTCGGCTACGCACTCATGAGCAGCCACGTGCACCTCGTCGCCGTCGCCGGGAGCGAGGCCGTCGGACGCCTGACGCAGCGCGTACACGTCGGCTTCGCCACCGCCACGAACGCGCGCGACCAGAGTCTGGGTCCCGTCTTCGCGGGCCGTCCGACGGTGATCGTCGTCGGGGACGCCGCGGTCGGAAGGCTCCTCGCGTACGTGCACAACAACCCCGTGCGCGCCGGCCTGGTCGCTGACGCGCTCGGCTCTTCGTGGACCAGCCATCGGGCGTACGCGGGACTCGCTCGATCGCCTGGCTATCTCGATGTCTCGGAGGGACTGCGACGCGCGGGCTTCGACGCAACGGACGCGGGCCGGGCTGCGTTTCTCCGTAATGTCGCCGCGCGGGCCGGATCGCCGCGGGATCCGGACCTTACCGCCGCGAGCGAGGCGGTGCTCCGGCGCACCGTTCGGGCTTGGGCCGGCCGGGCGATCGAACCTTCGTCCGCCGAATTGGGTTGCACGGGTGACCTCGACGCCCTCGTACGCGACCTGTTGGTCCCCGACGGGGCACTGGTCCGCCGACCGTGGATCGGAGACCTCGGAACCCTCGTCGAGCACAGCGCCGCTGCCGTCGGCGTCGGAGCCGACGTACTTCGAAGCCCGGCTCGCACGAGGGTCGCCGTCCGCGGCAGGCGCATCGCGCTGCGCGCGGGGTTCTTGCACCTCGGGCGTTCGCTCACCACGCTGGCCGCCTGCTTCGCGTTGTCCGTCGCGAACTCGAGCCGGCTGGTCTCACGCCCCGCCGTAGGAGTGGACCCGACGCTCGATGCCGCGGTGGCTGCCGTCGTCGAGGCCTGCCGGGCGGCGCCCGCGTAGCCGTGAATGCAACAACGTAACTGTGTCCCCGGGCGAGCCCTGGCCGAGCCCCGGCCGAGCGCGCGACCGGTCCCCGGGACGGTGAATGCAACAACGTAACTGTGTCCCCGGCGCAGGGATCGGTTGACTTCGAACGGCGAACTCCGAAACATGCCGCCTCGTGTCGTCGTCGAGTCGGTGGTCCGGGATGCCTCGCGGGAGGGCGCTCGTCGCTGCACTGGTGGGTTTTCTCGCCGCGCGCGGGCTCGGTGCGCAGAGCGCTACGGACGAGGCCGCGGCCGCCTACGAGCAGGGTGAGCGGGCCTTCGCGAACGGGGACTTCGGCGCGGCCGCGGACTATTTCGAGACCGCGGACCACACGGTGCCGGCGCCGCAGTCGCTGATCCAGGCCATTCGCGCGCACCGGGGAGCCCACACCCCGGCGCACGACGCCCGCGCGGCCTCGCTGGCGCTGGCGCTGCTCCGGCGTCCGAACCCGGACCCGCGCATCACGGCGTACGCCAACCGCATCGTCGACGAGCTGCAATCGCAGCTCGCCCGCGTCACCGTGCGCTGCGACGGCTGCGACCTCTCGATGGACGCGCGGGGGTCGGCGAGCGACGTGTTCGTCGAGCCCGGTCCGCACGTGCTGTCGGCAGCGTGGGGCATGCGCGTGCAGCGCCGCGAGCTCGACCTCGCCGCCGGCAGCAACAACGCCTTCGACCTCTCCCCGCCCGCCGTCGAACCCGCGACGCCGACGCCGACGGCGCGCCCCGCAGCGAACGGACCGTCCTTCGTCGACACCGAGCTCCCGCCGGCGATGCGCGGCGCGGCACCCACCGCCGAGCGTCCGCCGACGCCGCCGGCTCCCGTGCAGGCCCCCGCGAGCGGACTGTCGCCGGCCCTGTTCGTGACCGGCGCCGTGGTGACCGCCAGCCTCGGCGGAACCCTCGTCTGGAGCGGCCTCGACACCCTCGACGGCAACACCGCCTACACCCGCACGCCCACGCAGGCAGGCCTCGACGACGGCCGGTCCCGCGAGATGCGCACCAACGTGCTCGTCGGCGTCACCGCCGGCACCGGCGTCGCGACGGTGGTCCTCGGGATCTTCACCCGCTGGCACCCGCGCAGCGTGACGGTTTCCGTGGGACCCTCGGGCGCCTCCGTCGGGGGCCGCTTCTGATGGCTCGCTCCGACGAAGCCGCATCGCCCTCGCAGCGCATCGGGCGCTACGAGGTGCTCGGCGAGATCGCCTCGGGCGGCATGGCGACGGTGTTCCTGGCGAAATCCATGGGCGCCAAGGGCTTCTCGCGGCTCGTCGCGATCAAGCGCCTCCACCCGCACCTCGAGGGGCAGGACGACCACGTCCAGATGTTCCTCGACGAGGCGCGGCTCGCGGCGCGCATCCGCCACCCGCACGTGGTCTCCACCATCGACGTCGAGGACTCCGAGGGCCTCTACATCGTCATGGAGTACATCGAGGGCGTCACGCTGCTCACGCTGTCGCGCATGGCGCAGGCGCTGGGCGAGCGCATCCCGGTGCCAGTGGCGGCTCGCATCGCCCTCGACATCCTCGGCGGGCTCCAGGCCGCGCACGACCTCGTCGACGACCACGGCGAGTTCCTCAACGTGGTGCACCGCGACGTGTCGCCGCAGAACATCCTGCTCGGCACCGACGGCGCGGCGCGGCTCACCGACTTCGGCATCGCGAAATCGGGCGCCCAGAAGGCCCGCGGCAAGGACGAGCAGCTCAAGGGCAAGATCTCTTACATGGCGCCGGAGCAGACCCGGCGCGTCGAGATCGACCACCGCGCGGACCTCTTCGCCATGGGCATCGTGGTGTGGGAGCTGCTCGCGGGGCGCCGGCTCTTCCAGGCCGAGACCGACGTCGAGGTGCTCAACCAGCTGCTCTTCGAGCCGCTGCCGAAGCTTCGCGAGGCCGCGCCGTCGGTGCCCGCGAGCCTCGAGCAGGTGGTGCACAAGGCGCTCGAGCGCGACCCCGCCGCGCGGTTCAACTCGGCCCACGAATTCGCCGACGCCATCGAGCGCGCGACAAAGGTGCTCGGCGGCCCCGGGAACCACCGCGCCGTCGCCGCGTACATGCAGAAGGTCTGCGGCGAGCGCATCGCGCGGGAGCGCGGACGCATCGCCAACGGGCTCCCGCCGACGCCCGAAGGAACCAGCACCGGCAGCGTCAACGCCATCGAGTTTCCGCCGGGATCGGGCTCGCAGGTGCGGGCGCAGTCGCAGGCCAAGGCGCCGCCCGCGAGCGCGCGCTTTCGTCCGCCGACGATGAGCATGCCCGTGGCCCCGAAGGCCGCCGCGCCGAGCGCCGGGCGGCTCCCGATGAAGGGCACCGCGTCGGCGTCGATGCCTCCCCCGGCGGCCGCCGCACCCGCCGTGCGCAGCCCGCGGGCGACGGTCATGGGGATGGGTCCCGCGCCGGCGGCGCCCGCGCCCGCCCCGGTGGCGCTCACCTTCGACCAGGATTTCGACGACGAACAGAAGACGCAGGCGATCCCTGCGAGCGCCTTCGCGTTCGAACGGGGTCTCGCGCCGGCGCCGGAGCCGGACCCGAACCTCGAAGGACCGGCGGGACCCGACGCGACCATCGTCGAGAGCGCCCCCATCGAGGCGATCATGGAGCGGCTGCGGCTCCAAGGTGGCAAGCCGTTGCCCGCCGGGCAGCCGCTGACCCCGGCGCCCACGAGCGTCTCCGAGGACATCGACCCGGAGCCCGACGAGATCGAGGAGGTGCAGCCCGACGCCACCGGCGAGCTGTCCGCCGCGCGCCTCGGCGTCGCACCGCGCGGGTTCGCGCCGCAGCCCGCCGCCGCAGCCCCGCAGCCGTATGGGACCGGCCCGCGCAACTCGTCGCCGTCGCTGCCGCCGGAGCTCGCGGCGACGATGATGGCCGAGGCGCCCGCGGTGACGCCGGGGTCGTTTCCGCAGGGACCGGGCTCGCCGTACACGCCCGCGCCCGCGCAGCCGTTCACGGGTTCGCCGATGGGTCCGATGACCGCGGCGCCCTTCGGCGGGGCCGGTGCACCGTCGCCCTTCGGTCCGCTGGCGGGACCGTCGCAGGCCGGGGCCCAGGCGCCGTACCCGGGAGCTCCCGCGGCCGCGCGCAAGGGGAGCCGCATCGGCGCCTTCGTGCTCGGGATGGTCGTCGTCGGCGCCGTCGGTGCCGCGGGGCTCGTGTGGTTCCAGCGGTCGAACGCGCCCGCGCCGTCCGCTGCGCCCGCGCCGGTGGTCGTGCCGGTGCGCGCGACGACACCGGCGCCGCATCCCGCCCCGCCCACGGCGCCTGCCCCCGTGCCGACGCAAGCGGCCGTGCCCGCGCCGACACCTACGCCGGTCCCAGTGGCTGCGCCTGCACCGACGCCGGCGCCCGCTCCGACGCCGATCCCTGTGGCTGCGCCTGCACCGACGCCGGCTCCGGTCGCTGCGCCGGCCCCCGTTGCCGCAGCGACGGAGCCCGATGCCCCCGCCGACGACGCCGGACGTCACCGCCGCCATGGTCGCCGCCCCGTGCGGGAGCCTGCTCCTTCACCGGCCACGCGTCCGGCGCGCCTCGCTCCCGCTGCGCCGACGGGCGGCGTTCGCACCGTGGCCCCCGCGCGCCCTGCGGCGCCGGACACCGACGCCCCCGATCTCGGCAACCCGTACCGGCATTGACCGCCGTGCGCGCGCGGCTCCTCGCGGTCGCGGTGTCTTGGTGCGTCGCAAGCTGCGGCCCCCCGGAGTCCGCGCCCTCCCCGCAAGGCTGCGCGCTGCGCGGCTCGCTCACCGCGGCGTCGACCGCTTCGCGCGTGGTCGCCATCGGCACCAACTACCTGTCGGGCACGGCGTGGTCCGTCGACGGCACGGGCGCGGCGCGGGCGCTGCCCCTCGGAGCCACCGGCGACACCGTGGTGCGTCCCCTCGGCGGCGTCACCGCGGTGCTGAACCGCATGCCCGGCGTGGCCGACAACGTCACGCTCCTCGAGCCCCGCGACGGCGCCCTCGCGCTCGTCTGCCAGGTCCCGCTGGTGCGCGCGTCGGAGCGCTCGATCAACACCTGGGCGAACCCCCACGACGTGCTCGCCCTCGACGACCGCACGCTGCTCGTGGCGCGCTACAACCTCCCGTCGCTCGCCGTCGTGGACGTGCCCAGCGGAGCCGTCGTGCGCACCGTCGACCTCGCTGCGTACCGCGGCCGCGCTGCGCTGCCGAACCCCGACGCCATGCTTCGCGTGGGCGACCGCATCTACGTGACGCTGCAGCGCCTCGACGACGTGCTGCACCCGCAGCGCGGGATGCTCGTGCAGATCGACGCCGCGACGATGGCGGTGACGGCCACCCTCGAGCTCCCCTTCGCGAACCCCACCGGCGCCCTGCAACGCGCCGTCGACGGCACGACGTTGCTGGCGATGTTCGGCTGGTACGACACCGTCGGCGACGGCGGCGTGGTGGCCCTCGACCTGCGCGGCGCGACGCCCTCCGTGGCCAGCGTGGTGCTGCGCGAGGACGACCCCGCGGTGCTCGGCAACGTCGACGGCGTCGCCGTGGTCGACGGAGCGACGCTGGTGCTCAAGGTCCCCGCCGAGCGCACCGCGGGCATGAACATCGCCGAGACGCGCTTCGTCCGCTACGACCTCGCGTCGCATCGGAGCACCGTGCTCCTGCGCCGCGGCATCTGGACCGGCGCCGTGCCCGTGGTGCTCGGCGGCATGGTGTTCATCGGCGACCCGGGCGAGGGCCCTGGTCACGCCGGGGCGGGCGTTCGTCGCTTCACCGCGGCGGGCGACGCGCTGCCCGGGGTGGCCGCCGTCGGCGTGGAGATGTTCCCGTACGACCTGCGCGCGGCGCCCTGAGCCGCGGCTGCGTGGTAGCGTTCGCGCCCCGATGAGCGCGACCACACGTAGCTGGAAATTGGATGGGTACGGGCCCGATGCGAAGGCCGCGCTGGCCGGCGCGCAGAGCCTCGCGGACGAGCGTTCGCACGCGGAGGTCGAGAGCCTGCATCTTCTCTTCCGGCTCCTCGACCGCGACCCGCTGGTGCAGCGCGCCTTCGAGCAGGCGGGCGTCGATCCCGGCGACCTGCTCTTCGAGTGCGAGGCCGTGCTCCGCAAGATCCCGCAGGTGCCGGGGGCCGTGGCCTTTCTGTCGCCGCGGCTGCTGGGGCTGACCACCCGCGCCGAGAGCGAGGCAGCCCGCGACGCGAGCCCGGTGCGCGTGCGGCACCTCGTCATCGCCCTCGTCTCCGAGGTGACGGGGCTCGGCGGCGCGGTGCTGCGCGCCCTCGACGTCGACGAGGCCAAGGTGCGCGCGGCGCTCAAGGCCCTTCCCGACTCCCTCGCGTCGACGGACGGCGTGGCCGCGCCGAGCGTGCCGTCGGGCGGTGGTGGTGGTGGTGCCGGTGGTGGCGCGACCGGCGACGTGCTCGCGCGCTACACCCGCGACCTCATCGCCGAGGCCGCGAAGGACCGCTTCGACCCCATCGTGGGACGCGACGCCGAGCTTCGGCGCCTGCTCCAGGTCATCGCGCGGCGGCAGAAGAACAGCCCGGTGCTCGTCGGCGAGCCGGGCGTCGGCAAGCGCTCCATCGTGTACGCCCTCGCCTCGCGCCTCGCGAGCGGCGACGTGCCGGCACCGCTGCGCAAGAAGCGTTTGATGCAGCTCGACGTGGGGCTGCTGGTGGCCGGCGCGCGGCTCCGCGGCGAGCTCGAGGACCGCCTTCGCGCGGTGCTCGCGGCGGCGAAGGACCTGGACGGCGAGGTGATCCTCTTCGTCGACGACGTGCACGCGCTCTTCGGCACGCCGGGCGGGTCGGGCGGCGGTCCCGCGGACCTGTTGAAGCCGGCGCTGGCGCGGGGCGAGGTGCAGATCCTCGGCACCACCACGCCGGGTGCGTTCAAGAAGACCTTCGAGGCCGACGCGGCGCTGTCGCGGCTCTTCGCGGTGCTGCCCGTCGAGGCGCCCAGCGAGGAGGAGGCCATCGGCATGTGCCGCGGCATCGTGGAGCGCTACGAGGTGCACCACGGCGTGCGCATCTCGGATCCCGCGGTGGTGGCCGCGGTGAAGCTCGGCAAGCGCTATCTCGGCGGGCGGGAGCTCCCGGACTGCGCGGTGGACCTGCTCGACGAGGCCGCGGCGCAGTGCCGCCTGTCCCTCGACGCCGGTCCGCCGGAGCTCGACTCGCTGGCGCGGCGGCAGTCGGCGCTCGAGGCGCAGCACCGCTCGCTCGTCGACGACGAGGACGGACCGACGGTGGAGGTTCGCAAGCACGTCGAGGCGGAGCTCGAGGACGTGCGCGCCAAGCTCGAGACGCTGCGCCCCAAGTGGGACCGGCAGCGCGACGTCATCGGCGCCATGCGCGCGGCGAAGGCGAAGATCCTCGGGCTGCGGGCGGAGCGCGACAAGGCGACGGCGCAGGGCGACGCGGCGGCGGCGTCGCGGCTCGCGCTCAACGACCTTCCCGCGGCGGAGAAGACCCTCGCGGCGGCGGAGGCGGCGCTCACCCGCGAGGGCGACCTGCTGCTGCGACTGAGCGTCGACGAGACCGGCATCGCCGCGGTGGTCGAGCAGTGGACCGGCGTGCCCGTGAGCAAGCTCCTCGCGAGCGAGACCGAGAAGCTCCTCGCCATGGAGGACCACCTGCGGCACCGCGTCGTGGGTCAGGACGAGGCCGTGCGGCTCATCGCCAAGGCCGTGCGCCGCGGCCGCGTGGGGCTGCGCGACCCGGGCAAGCCCATCGGGAGCTTCTTGTGCCTCGGTCCCACCGGCGTGGGCAAGACCGAGCTCGCCAAGGCGCTCGCGGAGTTCCTCTTCGACGACGAGGCCGCGCTGGTGCGCCTCGACATGAGCGAGTTCATGGAGAAGGGCTCGGTGTGGCGCCTCATCGGCTCGCCCACGGGCTTCGTCGACAGCGAGAGCGGCGGCATGCTCACCGAGGCCATCCGCCGGCGGCCGTTCTCCGTGGTGCTCTTCGACGAGGTCGAGAAGGCGCACCCGGACACCTTCAACATCCTGCTGCAGGTGCTCGACGACGGGCGCCTCAGCGACAACCGCGGGCAGCTCGCGAACTTCTCCGACACCGTCATCGTGATGACGAGCAACATCGGCGCGCCGCGCATCCTCGAGGCCACCGAGGCCGGCGCCACCGACGAGACGCTGCGCGAGGAGATCCAGGACGAGCTGAAGAAGCACTTCCGCCCGGAGTTCCTGAACCGCATCGACGACGTGCTGATCTTCGAGCGGCTCAGCAAGGTGGCGCTGCGCGGCATCGTCGACATCCAGCTGCGACGCCTCGGGCGGCTTCTCTCCGAGAACCAGATCCGCCTCGACGTGACCCCCGCCGCGCGCGACCTGCTGACGGACCTCGGTTACGAGCCCGCGTATGGCGCACGCCCGCTCAAGCGCGTGATCCTCAAGCAGCTCCAGGACCCGCTCGCCGAGGAGCTGCTCCGCGGCGGCTACAAGCCCAAGGACACCGTGCGCGTCGACGTCGGCGACGACGGCTTCGCGTTCACCAAGGTCTGACCGTCACCCTGCTGCGGACGCGAGCACGTCGACCACGACGCGGTCACGCCCCGCGGCCTTCGCGCGATACAGCGCTGCGTCGGCGCGGGCCACCCACTCGACCACGGACTCCCCCGGCGCCAGCGTGGCCACGCCGAAGCTGGCGGTGACGGCGAGCCCCGGGTGCAGCCTCGCCCAGTCGTACGACGCGATGGCGCTGCGCAGCCGCTCGCAGGTGCCACGTGCGGCCTCGAGGGGCGCGCCAGGAAAGACCACGACGAACTCCTCGCCGCCGTAGCGTCCCACGGTGTCGCCGGAGCGAAGCCGCGCCGGGAGCAGCGCGCCGAACGCACGCAGCACCGCGTCGCCGACGGCGTGCGAGAAGGCGTCGTTGACGTCCTTGAAGCGGTCGATGTCGAGCACCGCGACGCACACGCTGCGCTCGAGCGCTCGCGCCTCGCGAAGCTCCTGGGCGAGGGTCTGGTCGACGGCGCGACGGTTCGGCAGGCCCGTGAGCTCGTCGGTGTTCGACAGCCGCTCGAAGCGGTCGCGGCGCACGCGCTCGCGCTCGTTCTGGGCCGCGAGGCGGTGCACCTCGAAGCGGATCGCGAGGGCCTGCTGGCGCTGCCGCGTGCGGTCGTCGACGAAGTCCTTGCTGGCGTCGTGGTAGGCGACGTGGTGGTCCAGGGCGGCGGCGAGGTCGCCCCGCGCGCGGTGCACGCGATAGAGCGCGTGGTGCGCCTGCGAGCGGAGGCGCGTGCTCGGCGCGGCGGCGGTGGTCTCGAGCACCCGCTCCAGCAGCGCGATGGCGGCGTCGCCGTGGCCGAGATCGTGCTCGAGCTCGGCGGCGAAGAGCAGCGTCTCGGCGTGGTCCTGGCCCTCGGCGGCGGCGGCGCGGACGGCGAGGCTGCGGTCGTAGTGCTCCGCGGCCGCGGCGAGGTCGCCGACGCGGTGGTGCGCGCGCGCGAGGTTGTGATGCGCGAGGCCGAGGCCCCGCTGCGAGCCGATGGCGGCGCAGATCGCGCGGGCCTCGTCGAGCGGTACGAACGCCTCCGCGGAGCGGCCGGCCTCGACCAGCGCGAGGCCGAGGTTGCACAGCGCGACGGCACGAAAATAGGCCTGGCCGCCGGTCGGAAGGGCGGTGAGCACGCGTCGAAACGCCTCGATGGCTGCGTCGTACTGGCCGACCTCGTGGTGCGCCATGCCCACGTTGTTGCTCACGACGATGACGCCCTGGAGGCTGTGCGGCTCGAAGGACTCGACGGCCTCCACGTAGTGCTCGAGGGCGCCGGACACGTCGCCGTAGAGCACGAGCAGGTTGCCGATGAGGTTGTGCACCGTGCCGGCGACCCAGGTGCGCCCCGACGCGCCGTCGAGGGCCTGGAGCGCCGAGAACGCCGCGTTGAGGGCCTTCGGGAGATCGCCGCGGCGCTGCAGCAGGATGCCGCGCAGCACGCGGCAGCGGGCGACCTCGTCGGGGCGCGCGGGCGAGGCCTCCTGCGCGAGGTCCTCGATGAGGTGCTGGGCGTCGTCGAAGTCGGAGCGGAAGAGCAGCGCCATGGCGCGGGCGTCGCGGGCCGCGAAGCGACCAGGAGCGTCGTCGTGGAGGTCGCCGAGGCGCTCGGCCTCGACGGCGCACGCCATGGAGCGGGCCGCATCGACGCGGAGCAGCTCCCGCGCGAGCAGCAGCAAGAGGGGGATGCGAAGCACGTCGTCGGCCCTGAGCGCCGCGAGCCGGGCCTCGGTGTCGGCCACGACGTCCTCGGGCGCGCCGGCGTGCCCCGCTGCGCGTCGCGTATCCATGCTTTGCGAGGGTGATACCGCAGGGAGGGGTGGGGTTCCACTCCGCGAGTGGTCGACGCGAAACGCCCGGTCAGCCCCGAATCGGCGCGAGCGGCGTCCCGAGGGCCTCGAGCACCACCCGCGCGACGGCCAGCGATCGAAGGTCGGCGCCCCGCGGCGCAACGAGCTGAACGCCCGCGGGCAGCGCCTCGCCGTCGGTCCAAACCGGGATCGACGTGCCGGGATGGCCGCTCGCGTTGAAGGGCGCGGTGAAGGCGCCGAAGGGCGCGGCCTCGCGGAACGTCTGCTCGCCGCCGGCCTCGCGCCACGTGCCGACGCGCGGCGGCGGCACGGCGACGGTGGGCGTCAACCACAAGTCCACGCCCTCGAACCACGCGTCGACGCGCGCGCTGAAGCGATCCCGCAGGGCCGTCGCTTCGGCGAGGCTCACCGAGCGCCCTTCGCCGCGGAGCCAGCGCGAGCTCGGTTGCAACACGGACTCCCGAAGCACCGGGATGCGGCTCACCATGTGGCTGTAGATCGGCAGGAACTCGTCGATGCTGCCCTCGAAGCCCGGTCCTTCGTCGACGTCGTGACCGAGGTCCGCGAGGGCGCGGGCGACGCGCTGCACCGCCGCGACGATGGACGGATGCGTCGCGAGCACCGGGCTCGCCGTGGTGAACCGCACGCGCAGCGGCGTGGGCGGTCGCTGCACATCGCGAAGGTACGCACCCTCGCGGTCGTGGACGCCGGCGATCACGTCGAGCAGCGCCGCCGCGTCGTCGACGGTGCGCGCGTGCGGACCGACCACCGCCATGCCGAGGCGCTCCGTCGCGCCGAAGGGGTGGGGCACCGCGCCGCGCGAGGTCTTGTGCCCGACGAGCCCGCAGAACGCGGCAGGAATGCGGATGCTCCCGGCGCCGTCGCTGGCTACCGCCAACGGGATCAGTCCCGCGGCGACGGCCGCCGACGAGCCTCCAGACGAGCCGCCGGAGTACCGCGTGCGGTCCCACGGGTTGCGCGCCGGGGGGTGCAGGTCGGTGTCGATGAACGGGAGGATCGCGAGCTCCGACGTCGCAAGCTTGCCCGTCAGCACCATGCCCGCGCGCCGCACCGCGGCGGTGCTCACGTCGTCGACGGGGGACCACGCGTAACGGAACGCGCGCGATCCGAGGCGCACGAACGTTCCGCGCGAGAGGTGGATGTCCTTCATCGCCGTGCAGAGTCCCCACAGCGGTCCCCGCGGCGCGGACGGGGCGCGTAGGCGCTCGGCGTCCAGCGCGCGGGCACGGGCCAGGGCGCGGCGCGGCGTGCGCTCCACGTAGGCTCCGAGCGACGGGTCGAGGCGGTCGGCGCGCGCGAGGCACGCCCGGGTGAGCTCCAGCACCGACACCGCGCCGCTGCGCAGCAGCTTCGACTGGTCCAGCGCCGAACGATCGAGCACGTCATCCATGCGCGGGAGCGTACGCGACCTCCCGCATCGCGCCGACGGGGTGCCCCTCGAAGGCCGCACGTGCGGTGTCTCCACCGCCGCTGACGGGCGTCGCAATGATCTTGTTTTCAAGGCGATGGCAAGGGTCTCGGGCTTGTGCGCGGAGGGCCGCGCGCGCTACGGAACGCGCTGGAGGATCCATGAAGCTCGCGACCTCGTTCGCCGCGTCGGTGTTCGTGTGCCTTGCCGCCGGCTGCGGCGGCACCACGTTGCAGTCCCAGCTCGATGCGGGGCCGCCCGCGCCCACCGCCGAGGCCGCGTGCACGGCCCGCGCGACGGCCGAGTGCACGCTGCGCGACGGGTGCTCGAACCATTGGCTCATCACCCGCACCTACGGAGACCTCGCGACGTGCATCGCGCGGCTCCACGACACGTGCGTCGCGTCGCTCGCGGCGCCGAACACCGCGATCACGGCGACCATCGTGCAGGCCTGCGCGACGGCGTATCCGAGCATCGCGTGCAACGACTACCTCAACGGCAACCTCCCCGCGTCGTGCCTCGCGCAGCCCGGTCCCGGTGCCAACGGAACGGCCTGCCGCTACGCGTCGCAGTGCCAGAGCGGGTACTGCGCGGTGAACACTGGATCGGCGTGCGGCGCATGTGCGGCGCCCCCGGTCGCCGGTGCGCTCTGCGACGGCGCGGGCGGCGTCGACGGCTGCGGCGGGCACGGCATGGCGTGCGTGGGCGCGTCCTTCGACACCGCCGGGCACTGCAACGCGCTGGTGCCCATGGGCGGCACCTGCGACACGACGCACGAGTGCGCCGCGGGGCTCTCGTGCACGCCGGTGGCGACGACGGCGATGAACCGGACGTGCCAACCCGCGGGGAGCACGTTGACGACGATGTGCGCCCAGGCGACGAACCCGGGATGCGACACCGCGCACGGGCTCACCTGCAACGGCATGACACACCTCTGCACGGCGGAGACGCTGGCGCAGCCGGGGCAGGCGTGCGGCATCAACGCCGACGGAAGCTTCACGAGCTGTGCGGCCGGCGGCGACTGCATGGGCTACGTCGCGGGCACGAACCCGCACGGAGTGTGTCGTGCGGCGGCCGCCGATGGCGCGGCCTGCGATCGGCACAGCGGTCCGTTCTGTCGCACGCCGGCGTCTTGCGTGGTGATGGGTGCGGGCACCGCGGGCATCTGCCAACTCCCGACCGCGTCGGCCTGTCACTGATCGCCCAGGGAGCCCTCGCGCTCATCGTCGCAGCGCTCGGCTGCGCCGACGCCCACGCCCAGGCCCGAACGCCCGTCCGTCGCGACGCCGGCGTCGCACGACGCGACGCAGGAGCCCCGCGCCCGCCCGCCCCGCCGCTGCTCCCGCCGACCCATGGACGCATCGATCCGCGGGCGGCGCAGCAGGCCCTCGGCACCCGCGCGACGGAGGTGCGGGGCTGCTACGAGCGGGGCGTTGCGCACGACGCCACGCTGCGCGGCGAGATCCTCGTGCGGCTCCGCGTGGAGACCGGCGGACGCGTCTCGCAGACGTCGTTGAGCGGCGACGACGCGCTGCGATCGGTGGGCCGCTGCATCGAGGACGCGCTGCGCACGGTGGTGTTCCCCTCGCCCGACGGCGGCGCTGCGACGGTGACGGTGCCGTACGTGTTCCGCCCCGGAGACTGATCCTCTCAGCAGGGCTCCGGGAAAGGGCCACGTAAGCGTCAGAACCCTCATTTCGAGGCCACTGCTCGAGCCCCCACCCCCGGCCCCGCCCCCACACAGGTGGGGGCAGGGAGGCCGGAAGAGTCATGGAGAACCGCAATCGCCCCCGTGAGCCACCGCCGACGGAGCCCGGCCGTCGGGCGCTCCAGGCCCCGCCGCACGATCCTCCCCTCCGGGCACCCTGCCCCCACTCGTGGGGGCGGGGCCGGGGGTGGGGGCC